>JBIKPL010000194.1:0-5735 GCA_044357485.1 Cytophagales bacterium | reverse complement strand
ACGTACTCAAACTACTTTATATTCTTTTTATTGCATTAGGTACCTTGCCTGCCTTTTCGCAGTCGAAATACAATAATGAATGGATAGATAATTCGAAGTCTTATCTTAAAATTCCTGTAGCCTCTACTGGGATCTTTCGTTTATATGTAGATGAATTGGCTAATTTTGGGGTTCCGACTTCCGATGCAGACTTGGCCACCATAAAGTTGTTTCATAGAGGTAAAGAACAAGCTTTGGATTATTATCCTTCGAGTGCTTCTTTGGCTTCCCATTTTGAGTTTTACGGACAACCAAATGATGGCACCTTGGATAGCGTTTTGTATGGTACTGAAAAACAACTTAATAAATATTATAACTTGTTTTCTGATACCGCCTATTATTTTTTGACTTGGGATGGTCTTCAGGGCAAAAGAATGCCCAAAGACAGTGCTGCCTTAATTGGTAATGTAGCCCAATACCACCTCAAAGATACCCTTGCTGTTTTTACAAAGGATTACGCGATGGGTGCCTTGTATTCATCATATACCCATGAATCGTCTTACAATACTGGGGAAGGATGGACGTCAACCAGTTTAAAAGGGAGTAATGTATATAAAATTAAAACACCCCAATTTATCGACAAATCAGTACCATTAAACCTGGCCATTCAGCTGGTGGGTAGAAATGAAACTGTGAATACCATTACTATCTCTGTTGGAAAATCGATGGCTAACTTAAAAGTATTGGACAATATTTCTTTTTATGCCAATGATTCTTATGTAGGGAATTACCAACTTTCAGACTTATCGTATGTCGACGATTCCATTTATGTAATGATAAACAATGCGAACTTAAATGCGAGGTTTTCATTGACCTATTTATCCCTTTCTTATCCTCAAGAAATTACCAAAGCAACCTTAAAATATAGTACAATACCGGCCAATTCCGCCGATTATGTGGTAGTTCCTGCTATAAAAACATTAAATGCCATTTATGATATTACGGATAAAACCAATATTAGAAGAATAGCCTTCCAACAAACCGACTCTTTGCGTTTTGCAATACCCAATAGTAAAAATAATACAAAGTTATATTTTAATAGCGTTGCTGAAATAATTCCACAGGGTATAGTGAAGGTGAATTTTAAACCCTTGGTTTCCACAGCCAATACGTTTATAATGATTTACCACCCCTTGCTCACCACAAAAACAGGGGTATATAATAACGTGGTTAAATCGTATTCCGATTACCGGGCTTCAAGTAAAGGGGGAGGCTATGATACCGTTTTATTATCCATCACGGATGTGTATAATCAGTTTTCTTTTGGCGAAAAAACACCCTTAGCCATTAGGAAAATGTGTGAATATGTTACGCAAGATTCTATAAAAAGCCCTCGCTATTTATTTTTAATAGGTAAAGCGTATGAATATGGCTTTGCCAATATCAGAAGAGGTAATCTCGCTTTCCAAGATTTAGTGCCTACTTATGGTACTCCAGGCTCTGATGTAAAGTTTAGTTCAAACCTATTTCTAAATCATAAATATGTTCCAGCCATAGCTACGGGACGGTATACCGCTCAAAGTGCCTTGGATTTTGCCAATTATTTTGATAAAATAAAAGAACATGAAGCACTTGCTTATGATCAATTGTGGCGTAAAAATATGGTGCATTTAAGCGGTGGAAAAGAATCGAGTCAAATTGCGGAATTTAGGGGTATTGTAGATGGTTTGAAACAAATTGTAGAAGGGGAATTTAAAGGGGCACAAGTTACTACTTTTTCGAAATCTACTTCCGATATTCAGATTTTTAACATCAGCGAAACGGTAAATAAAGGTACCAGTGTCATTACCTTTTTTGGGCATTCATCACCAACAAGCAATGATATCAATATTGGAGATGCTACCGACCCTTTTTTAGGTTATAATAATAAAGGGAAATATCCCATTATTATTTTGCATGGCTGTAAAGCTGGTAATCCTTTTACGGCGTCTTCATTTGGAGAAAATTGGATGAAAGCTAATGCTAAAGGGGCAATTGCCATGATGGGGAATACCGATTATGCTTATGTAGATTTATTAAAAACTTACTCTGAAACTTTTTATAAAACTGCTTTTACCGATAGTGTCATGTTTTCGGCAGGAATTGGAGATATTAACAAAGAAGTTGCCAATCGATTGCCTAAAACCAATGACCCTAGAAGTGTTGCCCAAATAGAACAAATGGTGTTGCAAGGCGATCCTTCATTGGTTTTATTTGGCCCTAAAAAGCCAGATTACTATACCAATAATGACCAACTATTTTTGAAATCATTTGATGGGAAACCTGTAACGGCCGTTTCCGATTCTTTTGCTATTGGTATTGCAATTAGTAATTTTGGTCGTGTAACTTCTGCCGGATTTATGATTTCTGTGGAGAGAACTGTGGATGGCGTAAAGAAAAATTTACCCGTCATGAAAGTGAATAGTGTATCTTATAAAGATACGGTTTACTATGTATTGTATTCTAGAGATTTGGCTACTGCAGGTCAAAATTCTATTAAAGTTCATTTGAATTTTGATGAGGTTGTGGTAGAACTAAATAAAAACAATAACATTGGTGTGTTGGATTTTTATGTGCCTAAATCTGGTCTAAATTGTTTGTTGCCACAAGAATTTTCCATCGTCAATACCCCATTGGTGTCACTCGTTTCTCAAGCCACAGATGTATTGTCTGACAATAGAGATTATGTTTTTGAAATCGATACGGCCTATCATTTTAATAGTAATCTATACCAAACCAACATCGTCAATGCAGGCGCTACCGCCATTTGGAAAAATGTGAATTTGTTTTCAAAATTACCTGCAAATGCAGACAGTGTTGTTTTCTTTTGGAGGGTTAAATTTAAAAATTTATTACCAGGCGAATTTACGGTGGTAGCCCAAAGCTCCTTTGTGTATATTAAAAATAGTGCTGCTGGGTGGTCACAGACTAAATTTGAACAGTTTAATAAAGATGTTTTGGTTGATGGTTTATTGAAAGATTCTGTTGCCAAAAAATGGACATTTGGGCCTAAAAAACAAAAAATTAGCGTCACCACCAAAGGAGGGGGAGGTAGTTATGGAAGTGTGCTCATCAAAATCAATGATTTCCCAGTTGTGAAAAATGGTAGTTGTGAATATTATGGCGGCGATGGCATGTATGCCCTAGCCTTTGATAAAACGACTTTAAAGCCATACACTTTTTTTGAATTTCCTTTGCATGGGACAACCTCAGTTATGCATTGTAGCGCTCAACCTGTCAATAGGTTTGTGCAGTTAAGCCCTAATTATTCGCAATGGCCCGATTATAAATCATACTTTAAGCAATTTGTAGATTCTGTCAAAACAGGTGATTTTGTGCTTTTGGTGAGTGCCGGAAATGCCTATTTTGAATCGTGGTCAGATGGCAATAACCAACCACCTTTTAATAAATATTTAGATAAAAAAGTAGAAGAATTGGGTTGTACGAAATTGCCTTTGTTAAAAGATGGCCATCCGTATATATTTTTAGGGCAAAAAGGAGGTGCGCCTTTGGTTGAAATTATTGCCGATTCTAACAGTGCTTTATTACCTACCGAACAAATTATTAAATTAGATACGGTGCTGCAAAGTGCTTCTCCATCAGCTGCTTTAACCAGTACCATGATTGGGCCTACCACGCAATGGGGTAATTTTTATAGGGCATTTAGTAGTTTAGAAACGGCCTCTCAAGACAAATGGAGCATTGATGTGTTAGGTTATAATTTAAAAGGCGAAGAAACGATATTGTTAAAAGACACTGCGCTTGCGGATGGTTTTGATTTGTCAACGGTTGCGGATGCTAAAATGTATCCATACTTAAAACTGAAAGTAAACGTACAAGATTTTGGGAATTTAACGCCTCCTCAATTTAAAAAACTGCAGGTCGTTTTTGAACCTGTACCTGAAGGGACTGTCGTGCTAGATGGTTCGAAATTCAAAAATATTGGCGTAAAACAAGAAGGAGACTCCGTCGTGATTAATTATGCTTTTACCAATATATTTAACAAAGATTTTAAAAATCCTTTACTTGTAAAATACAAGTTATTGACTGAAGCAAAGGAAGTGTTAAGTATTACCGATACTGTTTTCAAAGTGCTTATGCCAGACAGTACCTTGAAATTTAAAAAAGTATTCAATACCACTGGACATGTTGGGAATAATGTGTTAGAGGTTTTTGTAAATCCATTAAACCAACCAGAACAGTTGTTTGACAACAATAGGTGGGTAATTCCTTTTGGCGTTGTTGGGGATAAACAAAATCCTTTACTTGATGTGTATTTCGATGGGGTAAGAATCATGAATGGGGATGTCGTATCACCTAATCCCGATATTCAAATTATTTTGAAAGATGAAAATAAATTTTTAATTAAAAAAGATACGCTAGGCATGTCTATTTATATTAAAAAATGTGAGATCTGCGATTTCGAACGTGTATTGTTTTCAAATCCTGATTTGTTAATCAATTATCCTTCTTCTTCCAATAACAATCGACTGAGTATTAATTATTATCCTAAAAATCTTCCTGATGGTAAATATACCTTAAGGGTACAAGGTGCCGATGCAAGTAATAATATTGCTGGTATGCAGCCGTATCAAATTGTGTTTGAAGTAATCAATAAATCATCGGTTTCTAATTTTTATCCTTATCCTAATCCTTTTTCTTCTGCGACAAGGTTTGTGTATACCTTAACCGGTGGTGTGATTCCTGATGAGGTTAAAATTCAAATTTTAACGGCCACAGGAAAAGTCGTGCGAGAGGTAACCCAAAATGAAATAGGGCAATTGAGGGTGGGTACCCATCAAACCGATTTTGTTTGGAATGGTACTGATGAATTTGGAGATAAATTAGCCAATGGGGTATACTTATACCGTGTGATTTTAAAGGCTAATGGACGTCAAATAGATTTAAGGAAAACGGCAGGAGACAAAGCCTTTAGCAATGGTTGGGGGAAAATGTATATTTTGAGATAGATTTTTTTCCTTGTAAATTCAATTAATATCTTTACCCTTATGCAAACACAATTACAAGTTTATAACACCCTCTCTCGAAAAAAAGAATTGTTCGAACCTATTCATGCTCCTTTTGTGGGCATGTATGTTTGTGGTCCTACGGTATATGGTGAAGCACATCTTGGACATGCTCGTTCTGCCATAACCTTTGATATTATATTTAGATTTCTGCAGTTTAGTGGCTATAAAGTGCGCTACGTGCGTAATATCACAGATGTCGGCCATCTAGAAAATGATGCCGATGAAGGGGAAGATAAAATTGCTAAAAAAGCCAGGTTAGCACAATTAGAGCCTATGGAAGTGGCTAATTATTATAAAAATAGTTACCACCAAGACATGGCTAAGCTCAATGTTTTGCCTCCTAGTATCGAACCTTTGGCTTCTGGCCACATCGTTGAGCAATTGTCTATGATTCAGACTTTAGTAGACAATGGCATGGCTTATGAATCGGCCGGATCGGTATATTTTAATGTCAATAAATATGCGGCTTCAAATGATTATGGTGAATTGTCGGGACGAAAAATTGAAGACCTTTTAAATACCACTAGAACACTCGACGGGCAATCAGAAAAACATGATTCTTTAGATTTTGCCTTGTGGAAAAAGGCTTCTCCTGAGCATATTATGCGCTGGCCATCTCCTTGGAGTGATGGTTTTCCTGGTTGGCATATCGAATGTTCAGCCATGTCACTTGATTTACTCGGCGAT
>JBIKPL010000193.1:0-5757 GCA_044357485.1 Cytophagales bacterium | reverse complement strand
AAAGTAGAATTAAGTCTATTTGCTAAAAATGATTTACAAATGATGTGAATTGAGTTTTTCAGCAGACCCTACTACAACAATATCATCCCTTCGGGATTAAATCATTAATTTTATACTACAACAATATCATCCCTTCGGGATTAAATCATTAATTTTAAACTACAATAATATCATCCCTTCGGGATTAAATCATTAATTTATACTACAACAATATCATCCCTTCGGGATTAAATCATTAATTTTAAACTACAATAATATCATCCCTTCGGGATTAAATCATCAATTTATACTATAACAATATCATCCCTTCGGGATTATTGTTTAACAAAACACTTCTTCTTATATAATTTTATGCTATAATAATATCATCCCTTCGGGATTAAATTGTTATAGATTAATCAAATAGTTTTCCAAAAGCATATTTATAAATAATACGGCTGATATGTTACAAATAGCCAACAATAAGAGTATAATATGACTACAGATATCTTTATGATAACCCAACCTTTAAAAATGATTAGCGTTAAGCTGCATAATTTAAATTCATCCATTCCCAAAACTTTAACCATTATGAAAAAGTATACTGTATATTGCTTAGTAGCCATGGTGGCTATAGGGTCAATTTCAATTATGGCTTTTAAACCTCAAGATAATAAAGCCTTAAGTAACCAAGGATCATATATCATGGTAGAAATTTATGAATTTCCAACACACAAAGAAAAAGGAATTCATATTCATTTTGGCAATGGCAAAAGAGATTTTGTACCATTCAAATCATTTACGCTAGAAAACCATGACGACAATGGTGACATTACTATTAACACCATTAATAAATTAGTGTCTGAAGGTTATGAAATAGAATCAACTTGTTCTGGATTAACAGATGCAGGAATGCTTACAAAATTATTTATGAGAAAAAGATAGCGCTATGCTTATTTTAGAAATACCCAAAGCACCTCAAAATTCATTTTTGAGGTGCTTTTGAATTTATGTATAAAAATAACACCAAGTAATTTTCAATTATAAAGCGTAAAGTTAAAAGCACAAATAAAACATAAACAACTAACTTTAAGACACTTGAAAAATGTCTTATTTTTGTCCTACCAAGAATATTCTTCAAAATGTACTAAAAATTGTTTCACAGATTTTTTATATGTTACTTCGTTAATGTTTTAAAAACATATTGGCTTGGCCTTTTATTTCATTTAATCATTCAATTATCATGAAAAAACAAATTGTTTTGTTCGCAAGTGCATTCATTGCTTGGGCAAACCTATCGACTGTTGTGATGGCAAATCCAACAAACGGTGCAGATTTAAAAATCTCTTGGGAGGTTATTGAAAACAATGTGAATAATGAAACAAATTTTAAATCAAAATTTGTCATTGTAAACAAAAGTAAAGAAACCTTAGAAGGTAAAAACTGGAATTTTTATTTTAATTTTTGCAGAAAAATAAAAGCAGAATCTGTCACCGGAAATGTAAGCATCAACCATGTCAATGGTGATTTTTTTAGGGTATCTCCTACTGCAGCGTTTAACTTAGCCCCTGGTGATAGTGTAAGTATTGAGTATGTTTCTGCTGATTGGGCAATCAACAACAGTGATGCTCCTGCAGGCTTGTACATCGTTTTTAATGACCCTACGTCGGGGAAAGAAAACAAACCTGAATTACTAAAAAACTATACCATTAAACCTTTTGCGAATCCTGCGCAATACAAAAGATTTGCTGGTGACAATACACCCCAAGTAACCCCTGCGCTTCTATTTGCACAAAATAAAAATATCGCTAAAATAACCAAAGACAAGCTGTTTCCTGTAATTCCGGTTCCCGTTGATTATGCCATAGGCAATAAAACAATATTATTAGACCCTTCATTTGGGATCAATGCAAGCAAAGATTTGGCGAATGAAAAAGAGTACTTAAGCAATTTGCTTAATACCATGTTTGTTTCGCCAATGAATGGACAAGCCAAAGACAAAAGCATTGCTCTTCAAATAGGAGAATTTATGCACCAAGGCAAAACCTTAAAAAAGGGAGACGAAGCCTATAAACTTGAAATCAAAGGTTTTAAAATCACCATTACTGGTACCGATGCAGAAGGTGTTTTCTACGGCATTCAAACTTTAAAAGCCTTATTACCAGTGGAATCATTCAAAAACAAAGCAAAAACACTTGCCTTAACCGAAGTAAATATCATTGATTATCCTCGTTTCCATTATAGAGGAATGATGTTAGATGTAGCCCGTAATTTTCAAAAGAAAGAAGCAGTATTAAAATACCTTGATTTATTAGCATATTATAAAATAAATAAATTTCATTTTCACTTAACAGATGATGAAGGATGGAGAATTCAAATTAAATCTTTACCTGAGTTAACAGAAATTGGAGGAAACAGGGGGCACGATGCAACAGGAAAAGGAATGGTACCTTCTTATGCGTCAGGTCCATTTAATGACCCTACAGTATCTACAGGATCAGGATATTATACCAGAGAAGATTTCATTGAAATACTTAAATATGCCAAAGCACGTCATATCGAAGTAATTCCAGAAATTGATGTGCCTGGTCATTCAAGAGCAGCTATTAAAGCAATGGATGTGCGATATGACAGGTTAATGAAGGCAGGAAAAACAGCGGAGGCAGGCAAATTTTTATTGAGAGATTTGAATGACTCTTCAGAATACATGTCGGTACAAATGTGGAACGACAATGTATTGTGTATTTGTCAACCTTCGGCCCTAAATTTTATTGATGAAGTAGTCAAAGAAATGGTTGCCATGTACAAAGAAGCCAATGCACCTATCTCTACGTTGCATATTGGTGGAGATGAAGTTCCAAATGGTGTTTGGGAAAAATCAGCGGTATGTAAACAATTATTAGAGGCTGACCCAAAATTGAATGTAACGGAAGATTTGCCTTTGTATTTCCTTAAAAAAATGAGTGAAATTTTAGCCAAATACAAATTAAAAGTTGCGGGTTGGGAAGAGATCGCTTTGAAAAAAGTAGGGAAAGACCATGTGGTGAATACCGATTTTGTAAGCGCTAATTTTAGCCCTTATATATGGAATAATGTATGGGGTTGGGGAACAGAAGACAATGCCTATAAACTAGCCAATGCTGGTTATAAAGTGGTTTTATCGAATGTAACACACCTTTATTTTGATTTGGCTTATAATAGATCTCCAGAGGAACCAGGTTATTATTGGGGCGGATTTGTGGGTACTAAAAAACCATTCGAATTTATTCCGATGGATATTTACAAAAGCGCAAATGAAAGTCGTATGGGAGACAAAATTGACCAATCTACCCTTGCTGGGAAAGAAAGACTTACGGCAATCGGCAAAGCCAATATACAAGGTTTACAAGGTCAATTATGGACAGAAAACACAAGTGGACAAGCAGTAATGGAATATTTGTCGTTTCCTAAAATCATAGGATTGGCAGAGAGGGCTTGGGCTAAGGATCCGGCTTGGGCATCAATCGATGACGAAACAACGAGAAACCTTGCTATTGACAAAGATTGGAACACATTTGCCAATACGATCGGACAAAAAGAATTAGTTCGCTTAGACTATGTAAATGGTGGTGTGGCTTATAGGGTTTCTGTACCAGGAGCAATCATTGAAAATGGTACATTAACCGCCAATGTTGATTTCCCAGGATTAGCCATTCGTTACACAACAGATGGTTCAGAACCAACTGCAACAAGCACCTTGTACACCGCACCAGTTGTAGTTACCGGCACCGTTAAGGTAAAAGCATTTGCAACCAATGGTCGTGGAAGCAGAACCATTTCAGTGAAGTAAATTAAACTTTATTATTTTTTGAAAATCCCTTGACATCACGTCAAGGGATTTTTTTTTGCATGTGCATTGTTAGCGTTATACCATCAAAAATTTGTAATCAAAGCATAAAATAATGGCATTGAATACTTGATTCACTTTTCTTAGCATATAATTTACCTTCCTAAAATTGGCATAAGTATATTTTAAAATACTAATATCAAACTAAAAACTATTCATTTTAATATAAATACAAATGCTTTAGCATCGCTCACTTGCTTTCAAAATATTATTTTATTGCAAATATTAATTAAAAAACGTTAATTCGTAAAGTTATGAAACATTCCATTAACATTAATTTATTTACAATGTTTAAGTACCCAAAACAACTCCTTCACCTGATTTTCATTTTAATTGGTTTAGCATTAACGACCAATAGTTGGGCAATCGTAGTCAATGCAGACGACTTAAGGATTTCATGGGAAATGATAGAAAACAATGTTAACAACGAAAACAAATTCAAATCTAAATTTGTACTCGTAAATAAAGGTAAGGATGTTTTGGACGCCTCTAATTGGGCAATTTATTTCAATTTTGGTCGTAAACTTAAAAATGAACCAGTAAGCGGCAAAGTCGCAATATCGCATGTTAACGGTGATTTATTTAAAATAACCCCATTAACAGGTTTCAAATTAAAAGGAGGAGATAGCCTAAGCATTACCTTCATGTCGTCGTATTGGGTAATCAATGAAAGTGATGCGCCCACGGGGATATACATCGTTTTTACAGAACCTTATGGAAGAAAAGAACTCAAAACAGCGATGTTACCATATTCCATAAAACCATTTTTAAAAGAAGCACAATACAAACGTTTTAAAGGTGATTCGGCAGCATCTATTACTCCAGCCTACCTGTTTAATCAAAATAAAATCATCACAAAAATCAATAAAGACCAACTTTTACCACTCATTCCGTCGCCAAACGTTTGTACCTTTGGAACTACCATCACCCTGCTTGACCCAAGTTTTAACCTCATAGCAGCTCCCAACTTAATCAATGAAAAAGAAAATTTAAGTAAATTTTTAAACGTATTATTCCAAACACCACTCAATGGAAGGGCAAAAGACAAGACCATTATTTTACAAATTGGCACCATTAACGACAAAAATAAGGTACTAAAAAAAGGGGATGAAGCTTATCAACTTGAAATTAAAGGCGGCAAAATTACCATCACAGGAACAGAGGAGGCAGGCGTATTTTATGGCATTCAAACATTAAAAGCATTAATTCCAGTTGAATATTTCACGACTAAATCAAACATAATCCGACTTACAGAAACAACCATCATTGATTATCCTCGATTTCATTATAGAGGAATGATGCTAGATGTTGCACGTAACTTTCAAAAGAAAGAAACAATATTAAAATACTTAGATTTATTGTCATTCTATAAAATCAACAAATTCCATTTCCATTTAACAGATGATGAAGGCTGGCGACTCGAGATTAAACCTTTACCTGAATTAACTGACATTGGAGGAAAAAGAGGACATGATGCCACCGGAAAAGGCATGCTTCCCTCCTTCTCTTCGGGGCCATCCAACAGCTCAAATGGTTCAGGTTTTTATACGAGAGCTGACTTTATTGAAATAATTAAATATGCCAAAGCAAGGCACATAGAAGTAATTCCAGAAATAGATGTTCCGGGTCATTCAAGAGCCGCTATAAAAGCTATGGATGCGCGATTTGAAAAATTCATGAAAGAAGGTAAAAGTAACGAAGCCACCAAATATTTACTTAGAGACTTAAACGACCAATCAAATTATGCATCGGTTCAGATGTGGAACGACAATGTAATTTGTATTTGCCAACCTTCTGCATTGAATTTTGTTGAAGAAGTGGTGAAAGAAATTGTTGCGATGTATAAAGAAGCCAACGTTGACATTAGCAGTTTGCACATTGGAGGAGATGAA
>JBIKPL010000192.1:0-5759 GCA_044357485.1 Cytophagales bacterium | reverse complement strand
CACAAGAAAAATGAGCTCAAACAAAGCCTCTCCCGCTAACGCAAAGAGAATTAGCCAATTATTTCAATTAAATGGAGCGGCCATTTTAGCATCATAATTTTAAGTCTATTTGCTAAATATGATTTGCAAATGATGTGAATTGCGTTTTTCAGCAGACCCTATTTAAATGCGTTTGCCATGACCTCAACATGAGCCTCAGGCAAATTAAAACCAAGAAGTGAATTGATTATGATTCGTTTTTTGCACCCTTTTTGATTTTACTTGGCGTGAAGGATAGGAATGGAAAGCCCGCAGCGCAGCGAGGACTTGAAATGAATAGCCTGACCGAAGGGCACGCCCAAAACAAAAATAAATACAGAAGAAAGTAAACACTACACCAATAAAAGTGAAACGGAAAAATACACAACAACACAATCCTCATTTTCGAATCTATCAACCTGTATCAGCACCAATAAAAATGCTTTCTCCCCAAACAATAGGCTATTTTAATTCGGATCTACATCAAACTCTACCCTCACTTTTTTGTAGTGTTGTTTTTGCAAAACATGGGCAGAGGTGTCTTTGAGTGCTTGCTTGGCTTTATTAAGGTCAACGCCTTGTCGTTCGATTTTAATCAAAAGTTCTTGGTAATAAATATCACGTATACGTTCTACTATAGGCGCTTCGGGACCTAAAACTCTCCCTTTCCCAAAAGCTATCAACAAAGAATCTTTAATTTCTGTGGCAACACGCAAGGTTAGTGATTGATCATCAGATTTCACCACTAACTTAATTAAACGTACAAAAGGTGGATACAAGAAGTTTTCACGTTCACGAATTTCATCTTGGTAAAATTGTTCGTAATCGCCGTCTTGGATCAATTGTAAAATTTTTTGATTGGGATTAGACGTTTGGATCAACACCGTACCTTGGGTTTCCCTCCTTCCGGCTCGACCGCTTACCTGTGTAAGCAGATGGAAAGTACGTTCATTAGACCTAAAATCAGGGAAATGCAACATTCTATCCGCATCAAATATCCCAACCAAACTCACTTTGTCAAAATCTAAGCCCTTGCTTACCATTTGGGTACCTACCAATACGTCAATATTTTCTTGTTCAAAATCATTGATTATTTTTTGATAACCATGCTTAGAACGGGTTGTATCTAAATCCATGCGTTGTACACGCAAATCAGGAAGCATCAACTTTAATTCGTCTTCAATACGCTCTGTTCCAAGTCCCTGTGTCTTAATTTTGGTAGAATTACAAGAAGGACAAGCCGCTGGCATAGGTTCATGGTATCCACAATAATGGCAACGCAACTCACTGCTTCGCATGTGATACGTGAGGCTTACATCGCACGATTTGCAACTTGGAATACTTTGACATTCATCACAAAGAATATAGGGTGCATAACCTCTTCTATTTTGAAACAAAATAGACTGCATGCCCTTGGTTTTATTATCATGAAGTGCATTAAGCAAGACGGAAGAAAAATCATTTTTCATGGTCTTTGCTTTTTTTTCTGCCGCAGTATTTACCAATTCAATCACGGGCAATTGGGCATTACCAAAACGAGTCATTAACTTCGTAAAGCCCCATTTTCCATTAATAGCCAAATAATAACTTTCTATGGAGGGCGTGGCAGATCCTAATAATACCTTGGCATGATGCAAATGAGCAAGCATCATTGCAGCCTCTCGGGCATGGTACCTTGGTGCTGGATCGTATTGTTTATACGACGTTTCATGCTCTTCATCGATAATAATTAAGCCTAAACTACTGAAAGGCAATAAAACAGAAGATCGAACCCCCACAATAAAATTAAACTTCCCTTCACTTAAGCCATTCCAAATTTCTACCCTTTCGTTATCAGAAAATTTAGAATGGTACACCCCCATGGTATCGCCAAAAACTTTGCGCAAACGAGAAACAATTTGAGTGGTTAAGGCAATTTCTGGTAATAATAGCAATACTTGATTGCCCGCATCAAGTACATTTTTGACTAAATCGATATAAATTTCGGTTTTGCCACTTCCGGTGATGCCATGCAACAAACAAACAGATTGTTTGGCAAAAGAAGTTAAAATTTCAGCACGACAAGCAAGTTGTGCCTCCGAAAGCGACATGTCAAAATCATAGTATTCGTGTTCAAAACTCTCCAACCTTGAACTAATGATTTCAAATTGTTCAAGAATACCATTTTTCAGTAACGTGGCAACAGAAGACTCACTCACTTCTGTAAGTTCTTTTTTCAAAATGCCCTCTTCATTGGCATGTTCATCGACGCCGATTCGAACTTTTTGAAGATAACGCATCAATACGTTAAGTTGAGACTCTTTTTTTGCCAATTGGTTCAGCAAAATACTGAGCTGTTCGTTGGAGGTATAGCTTTGCTGCAGACGAAGACGTTGTTCGTAGCGTGGTTTATATTTTTCTTTAAGAAGTTCAAAAAGTAGAATAGCCTTTTTATCCAACAATGATTTAATGAGCGGATAAATGTTTTTTTGCCCCAATAAGAGTTCAATTTCATTGTAAGTTAAAGCCTCTTTATTTTTTAATTCCTCTAAAATCAACACTTCTTTGGGGTTAAAAGCATTGTTTTCTAAATTAAATTCAGGGTTCAATTGCACCCTAGACTCACTACTCAATTTTAATCCCGAAGGCAACGCAGCATTGAGCACCTCCCCTTGGTGACACATATAATAGGTTGAAATCCAATCAAAAAATTTAAATTGCAAAGCATTCACAACAGGCTTTTCATCTAATAATTCTAAGATATATTTAGCCTCATATTTTTGAGGCGGATTTTGATGAAGACTTACAACCACACCCGTCACCACCCTTTTTGCCCCAAATTGAATCACCACTCTTGCACCGACCACGATGTACTCATTGAAATGCACCGGCACACGATACGTAAACAACTGAGGCACAGGAATTGGCAACATTACTTCTGCAAAATAAGTAATGTAATTGTCCGTAGTGGTTTCGTTAGTGAATAATAGTGCTGACATTTTTAATTTTAAATTCTCAATTTTAAATTTTGAATTTTTGAAAATAAACCTCTTTAAGAATTTAGGCTACATTTCAAACTCATTACCGACAACTGTTAACTAAACAAGGCACTCCCCACCCTAATCAACGTACTTCCTTCCTCGATAGCAATGGCATAATCACCACTCATTCCCATCGATATTTCTGTTAAATTTATATTAAAAGCATGGTATTTAGCCGACAATGTATCTGCAATAGATTTTAAAGACCTAAACTCTGTTCTTACTTGGTTTTGGTTATCGGTATTGCTAGCCATTCCCATAAAGCCAACAATATTAATATTTTCAAAGGTTTTGATAAGTTCAGAGGCCAAAATTGCTTCCGCCTCTTCTTCATTTAAACCAAATTTAGTTTCTTCTGTGGCTATAAAAATTTGCAATAAACAAGCAATAATGCGGTTGTATTTTTTTGCCTGTTTGTTAATTTCTTGAAGCAATGCTAAACTGTCAACCGAATGTATCATGGCAACATAAGGCGCAATGTATTTCACTTTATTGGTTTGCAAATGGCCAATCAAATGCCACTGAATATCCGCTGGAAGCAATGGCTGCTTTTCTTGCATTTCTTGCACCCTATTTTCCCCAAACAATCGCAAGCCAACAGCATAAGCCGATTGAAGTTCGTCAACACTACGGGTTTTCGTAACCGCCACTAACTGGCAATTACTGCCTTGTAAAGCGGCCGTGATGGGTATTATATTTTGAGCAATAGACATCTTGGTACGGTAATTTAAATTTATACACCTATTGAAAGCCAAATAAATAGACAAATACATTTAACATTTCAACCTTATACAGACAATATTCTGCTAACATTAAAGTTGTTAATTGGAGCATCAAAATTGATTCTCCATCCTTATTTTAATCCTCTTCATTTTTGAATTTGAGGAATCAATTTTTAAACATTAAATAAAGAATTATTTATGGCAATTCTAGGAACATTAGTAAAAGGTGGCTTAAATTTAAGCAAAAGAATTAAACAAAAAACATTTACACCAGACGAACTTCAAAAAAGAACCCTCACCAAATTGCTTTTAAAAAGTAAAAACACTGCATTTGGAAGGTTCTATGATTTCAATACCATTCTCACAACCCAATCGACAAATGACCGCAATGGATTATATAAAAATTTTAGTGAATTAATACCCATTTTCAACTACGACAGCATTTTTGAGCAATGGTGGGCACGGACTTTAGCTGGAGAAGCAAATGTCACTTGGCCAGGGAAAGTACACTTTTTTGCCCTCAGCTCAGGCACCTCTACCGCGACCAGCAAACATATTCCGCTCACTAAACAGATGCTCAAAACCATCAGACAAACAGGGATCAATCAAATCATGAGTTTAGCTAACTTCAATTTCCCGGAGTCGTTGTTTGAAAAAAGCATGCTCATGTTAGGAGGAAGCACTAACCTTCATTTTAATGGTACCTATTACGAAGGCGACCTAAGCGGAATCAGTGCAAATAAAATCCCTTTTTGGTTTCAACATTATTATAAACCAGGCAAAACACTTGCCCAAACAGAAGATTGGGATCAAAAATTAAACACCATCGCCAAATCGGCACACCTCTGGGATATCGGTTATATTGTGGGCGTTCCCTCATGGATTCAACTCTTGATAGAAAAAATCATTACCGTACAACAAGTAGACAATATTCATGAAGTATGGCCCAATTTGCAAGTATTTTGCCATGGGGGTGTTTCGTTTGAACCCTATAAAAAAGGATTTGAAAAATTACTCGGCATGCCACTTACCTATATCGAAACCTATTTGGCCTCAGAAGGATTCATTGCATTTCAAGACAAACCCAATAGCCGTTCCATGAAGATGGTGTTGAACAAAGGTATTTTCTATGAATTTATCCCCTTTAATGAAGATAATTTTGATGCTGAAGGAGAAATTAAAAATGATCCTAAAACAATTATGATACAAGACGTTAAACCCGAAATACCATATGCCATTCTCATGAGCACTTGTGCTGGCGCATGGCGATACCTTATTGGTGATGTTATCGCATTTACAGATGTCGCAAATGCTGAAATAGTGATTAAAGGAAGAACCAAACATTTTTTGAATTTGTGTGGAGAGCATCTTTCTGTGGATAACATGAACAAAGCCATTCAAAATACGGCCAATCATTTCAACATTGACATCAAAGAATTTACAGTCGCAGGAATTCCTTACCAAAATTTATTTGCACATCAATGGTATATCGGTACCGATGACAAAGTCACGGCAAAAGCCTTTCAATTAGTACTCGACAAAGCGTTACAATCGTTGAATGATGATTATAGTACAGAGCGAAAACATGCACTCAAAGCAGTATTGGTAAAAATATTACCCACGTCAACCTTTTATAATTGGATGGAAATCAATGGTAAACAAGGAGGTCAGCACAAATTCCCTAGAGTACTGAAAAGTAAATCTTTGGTTGAATGGCATAACTATTTGCAAAAACTAGAAGCATAGGTGAAAAAAATTCAATGTAAAAGCTTAACATAAAACGACAAAAAAACAACAGGCAATTAAGTTTTCAATTGCCTGCTTCTATCATTGAACAGTAGCACGTTCATCGGAATAAAAAAAAGAGAAAACCTTGTCGAATAATCCTTTACTAAAAAACAAAAACAGATTCACCACTCAAAGACACATTAGCGCAATGTTTAAAAGAAAAAAATAATTAGTCCCATTAAACAAAATAAAAAAACACTCAAAACACTCG
>JBIKPL010000191.1:0-5772 GCA_044357485.1 Cytophagales bacterium | reverse complement strand
TAAGTACGTTGTATTGATTACTAGACATGAAATATAAAAATAAAGGCTTAAAATGCTTCTACTGCCCTTGTCGACAGGAGAGAAAGCTGAATTTTAATCACAAATTCGTGGTTCATTTATGCAGCATCTTCTTGTTTTAAGAAATAAAGGATAAAATTTGCCTAGATGTAAAGTCCTTCTCCTTTAGGAGAAGGGTTGGGATGAGGCCTGATTCAATGAATGGAGTATTATATTATTCTAATGCGTTTGCCCTATATGAAGTATCTTTGAATAACTAGTCACACTAAATTACAAGTACATTGTTTTTGACCTTGTACTTAATACATAATACTTAGTACTTAAAATTAAAAAAATGATCAACATTACTCTTCCTGATGGAACAGTCAAAGCGTTTTCTAAAGGAGTTACAAGCCATGAAGTGGCACTTAGTATTAGTGAAGGTTTAGCCCGTAATGTATTGGCTTCTAAGGTAAATGGTGTAGTAGTCGAATCAAATAGGCCTATTGAAACCGATGCGAATCTTCAACTATTAACTTGGAATGACTTAGACGGGAAAGCCACTTTTTGGCATTCAACTGCCCATCTATTTGCCGAAGCCATGGAAGCGTTATACCCAAAGGTGAAATTTGGTATTGGCCCTGCCATTGAAACAGGCTTCTATTATGATATTGATTTGGGAGAAAAAGCATTTTCTTCCGACGACTTTAAAGCGATTGAAGATAAAATGATTGCATTGGCTCGTTTAAAAAATGAGTACCAACGCAAAGAAATAAGTAAAGCAGATGCCATCGCTTATTTCACTACCAAAGGTGACGAATATAAATTAGACTTATTAAAAGATTTGTCTGATGGTACCATTACTTTTTATACCCAAGGAGAATTTACTGATTTATGCAGGGGGCCACACATTCCAGATACAGGTTTTATCAAAGCGGTAAAATTAATGAGTGTGGCTGGAGCCTATTGGAGAGGAGATGATAAAAATAAACAACTTACCCGTATCTATGGGGTATCGTTTCCTAAACAAAAAGATTTAACAGATTACTTAACCATGTTGGAGGAAGCTAAAAAACGCGACCACCGTAAACTAGGGAAAGAATTAGAATTGTTCGCTTTTTCTGAAAAAGTTGGGCAAGGCCTTCCGCTTTGGTTACCTAAAGGTGCCATGCTTCGCGATCGCTTAGAAAACTTTTTGAGAAAAGCGCAATTGAAAGCAGGTTATTTACAGGTAGTTACGCCACATATCGCCCATAAAGATTTATATGTAACTTCTGGTCATTATGAAAAATATGGTGCCGATTCATTTCAATCCATTAAAACCCCGCACGAAGGGGAGGAGTTTTTCTTGAAACCAATGAATTGCCCACATCACTGTGAAATTTATAAAGTAAAACCTCGTTCATACAAAGATTTGCCTTTGAGATTGGCCGAATTTGGTACGGTATATCGTTACGAACAAAGCGGTGAGTTGCATGGCTTAACCAGGGTGAGAGGATTTACGCAGGATGATGCCCATATATTTTGCATGCGTGAGCAAGTGAAAGCTGAATTTGGAAAAGTAATTGACCTTGTTTTATATGTGTTTAATGCTTTAGGATTTGAAGATTTTACAGCTCAAATTTCATTGCGTGACCCTGCTAACAAACAAAAATACATCGGTACCGACGAAGATTGGGATTCTGCTGAAGCAGCCATTATTGAAGTTGCCAATGCCAAAGGGTTGAAAACCGTAACAGAATTAGGCGAAGCGGCTTTTTATGGTCCTAAGCTTGATTTTATGGTACGTGATGCCATCGGAAGAAAATGGCAACTTGGTACTATTCAGGTCGATTACCAATTGCCTGAACGCTTTCAATTGGAATATATCGGCGCGGATAATGCCAAACACAGACCTGTGATGATTCATCGTGCACCTTTTGGATCTATGGAAAGATTTATTGCCGTGCTCATTGAACATTGTGGCGGTAATTTCCCATTATGGCTTTCTCCAGAACAAATTGCCGTATTGCCCATTTCTGAAAAATACCAAGATTATGCCCAAGAAGTGTATAGCTTTTTTGAATCACACAACATTGTTGGCTATCTTGACCATAGAGATGAAAAGATCGGTAGAAAAATTAGAGATGCCGAAATGAAAAAAGTACCTTACATGATTATCATTGGAGAAAAGGAAGAAGGAGAACAACTGATTTCTGTTCGTAAACATGGCGAAGGAGACTTGGGAAGTTTAACTATTCAAGAATTTAAAGCAATATTTGAAAAAGAAGTCAATAGTGCAATCGTCGTTTAAAATCAATAACTAATGTTCATATTTTTGTTTTTACAAATAAATATGCTACATTCGCAACTCAAATTTTGTTTAATTTAAAATTATTTAGTCATTAATAAGCCTAGGCCATTTGTTCCCAACAGAGGTAAAGTTGAGGAACCGTACAAAGTCAACGAAAGAATTAGAGCGGCTAGTGTAAGACTAGTGGGCGAAAACGTTACTATTGGAGTATATCCTGTACAAGAAGCAATTACTATTGCTAAGGCACAAGGTTTGGATTTGGTGGAGATTTCTCCGAATGCCGAACCGCCTGTATGTAAGGTAGTTGATTATTCTAAGTTTAAGTACGAACAAAAGAAGAAACAAAAAGAACTTAAAGCAAAAGCGCATAAAATCATTGTGAAAGAGATCCGTTTCGGACCGAATACCGATGACCACGATTTTGAATTTAAGCTGAAACATGCCATTAACTTCCTCAAAGAAGGATCAAAAGTTAAAGCGTATGTTCATTTTGTGGGTCGTTCTATTGTTTACAAAGAAAGGGGAGAGGCCTTGTTGCTTCGATTTGCTGAACAGTTAACTGATTTCGGTAAAATTGAACAAATGCCAGCCTTGGAAGGTAAAAGAATGATACTTTACGTAGCACCAAAAGCAATTAAAAAATAAATCACGGTTTTAATTATCAATTCAAAAATGCCAAAAGTAAAAACTAATTCAGGTGCCAAAAAGAGATTTAAGGTAACTGGTTCAGGATTAATTAAAAGAAAACACGCTTTCAAAAGCCACATTCTTACCAAAATGTCAACTAAAAGAAAGAGAAATCTTACTAAAGCTGGTCTTGTGAGTAAAGCAGATTTACCAAGAGTTAAACAGTTGTTGTTCATTTAATCTGAGAGGTTAATAAATTATTAAACCCGATTGTTGGTTTTAAGTATTCGCCGAGGGGCAAATCGCCAATAGTCAAAAACAATTAAAATATGCCACGTTCGGTCAATAGTGTTGCGTCAAGAAAAAGAAGAAAAAGAATACTGAAAGAAACCAGAGGATACTTTGGTGCCAGAGGTAATGTGTGGACAGTTGCAAAAAATACCTATGAAAAAGGTTTGCAATATGCTTACAGAGATAGAAAAAACAAAAAGAGAGAATTCCGTGCTTTATGGATTCAAAGAATTAATGCTGCCGTGAGAGAATATGGCTGGTCTTATTCTAAATTTATTGGTGCTTTGAAAGTAGCTGGTATTGAATTAGATAGAAAAGTGTTAGCTGATTTAGCAGCTAATAATCCACTTGCATTTAAAGCAGTAGTGGAAAGACTAGCAAAATAAATTACTTAATTGCAATTGGTGAAAAGCCTTCCTGAATTTCAGGAAGGCTTTTTTAGTTAGTTAAGGCCTTGCCTGAAATATAAATAACAGTGGAAATCCACTTTAAACTTTGTAGGTATTGTAAAGTAATCGGTCTAAGGCCTGAATCCATTTCTATAAAATGACATCCTTGACCATTTTTGCTTTTTCTAGACACCGACATGGTGGCAATATTACAATCGTCATGGGCAATAACTTCTGCAATAAATGCAATACTTCCTTTAATATCGTCAGCTTTTATAATGAGGGTGTCTGATTGAGCCGAAAGGTTACAGTCGAAACCATCTATCGCTACAATTTTAATTACCCCTCCTCCTAAACTTACCCCGATGACTTCTACGGTAGTAGCGTCTGAAATTAATCTTAATTTAATTGTATTCGGGTGCTTTTCATTGGCGTTATTGATGGTTTTAAATTCAAAATGCACCTGTTCTTTTTTAGCTATTTCGTGAGCCATTTTGATGCGAACGTCATCTGTCTTTATGCCAAGTAATCCTGCAATGATTGCCAAGTCACTGCCATGTCCTTTGAATGTGGTTGCAAACGAATTGTAGAAGGTGACAGTCACCCTCGAGGGTGATTTACCTAAAAGGGTATAGGCAAAATTGCCAATCCGAACTACACCTGCGGTATGGGAACTTGAAGGTCCAATCATAATAGGACCTATCATATCAAAGATGCTGCTGCGTTCTGACATACGATTGTGTTTTGAAATAGACTATACAATTTCTGAGCTACCGCTTTTACGATTCAAATTGATTATCAGTTCAATTGTTTTAATGTTTAATTATTGATAATATTGTTCTTTATTGATTGAGAATTTTAATCAATACATAGCATGTCCATTAACAATACAATTAACAAGAAACATTAATATGGAATTAAACTATAATGGTACATATTTATTTGAAAACGATTTCACAATAGGTTTAAATGATCGCGCTTTTCAATATGGAGATGGTTTATTTGAAACTTTAGCCGTACGAAATGGGAGTATCAAATTTCTTTCCGCACATTTTGATCGTTTAAAAATGGGGTGCAAGGCCATTGATTTAATTCTTCCTGATTTTTTCACTAAAGAATACCTTGAAATATTGATTTTTGAATTGATTCACAAAAATAATCTTCAAGGAAATTGTCGTATTAAATTAATGGTTTGGAGAAAAGAGGGCGGTTTGTATACCCCTGATTATAATGATATTAATTTTTTAATTAAAGCGCATGACCTTAGTTTTGATTATGAATATTCCATTAAATCATGGCGATGTTACCATCAATTTAGGTTGTCTGAAACCTTAATTTCTCCTTATAAAACCTTGAACGCATTGCCTTATGTATTGGCAAGTAATTACAAAAAACAACATAAACTCGATGAAGTGGTGTTGCTCGATCAAGAGGGAAATGTGGCTGAAGCCAGTGCGTCAAACTTGTTTTGGATCCAAGACAACGATTTGTTTACCCCTTCTTTAAAAACAGGATGTAAAAAAGGCATTATCAGGGCTCAAATTAAAAAAATAGCCAGCGATTATGGGTATGCTTGGAACGAGGTGTTGTTAAATGATATTACCACACTTCAAAATGCAGATGCCATTTTTGTAGCCAATGTTTGTAGTGTTGGGGTAATTAAAGGCCAGTTTCCTTTTGGTGAATTGTATGGATAATAGTATATGATTGGATTTTTATGCGGTTGATATAGGTGTTTTTTGAACAGGGTAAACGCATTAAAATAATTGATTAAATTGAAATAGAGGGTTTGTATATCCGTGAAAATCCGCCAAATCCGTGTGATCTGCGTGCCATTTATTTATTCTTTAAAAGAATAAATAAAAACTGAACACAGATTGAGCAGATAAACGCTGATTATTCATCAGTGTATCTTTTATTATTTCAAATAAAACTACAATTTTAATGCGTTTGCCCCGGGACTTGAACCAGGGCAAACGCATTAAAATTCAACAAAAAGCCTCACCCCAACCCTCTCCAAAAGGAGAGGGAGCTGACCATTAATCATAAATTTGTGATTAATTCAAAGAAAAATTACTCGTTTTCAAAAACTAATGATGATTTCATCGGGATCTAAAGCCCTTCTCCTTTATAACTGAGCACGAGCGTGCGAAAGTTACGAGCGTAGCGCTGGGT
>JBIKPL010000026.1:0-15731 GCA_044357485.1 Cytophagales bacterium | reverse complement strand
TCTAATTCAGCAGAAATGATGTTTTCTAAACAAATGGTTTTTAGCTCCCCTTTTTCTAAAAATTCTAATTTTTTGTGTAATAGATTTACTTCAGTTGAACTATTGGGAATGTTTTTTTCTAAAAAACTTATACGGTTTTCGATATCTTCTCTTTTCTTTGAAATAGTATAGCTTTCTTGAATTTTAGTATAATCTAGAGAGCATAACACATACCATTTGTTCTCAAATTCTTTTAAAAAGTAAAGATGAGCTGTATAGGGAACTTTAAAATTGTTACTGTCAATTTTAATATCTAAGGCTTTTTTTTGATTTATTGCCTGGGCTATTATATCAAAATACTTAATCCCGTCATATAAATGACAATTTTCAAATTGAATGTATTTTTTTGTTTCATTTATCTCATCAAAATCTTGTATTTGAGCTTTCATTTTTGATAAAACTCCTTCAAGTGTTTTGAAAAATGGAAATCCAGACAAACTATTTAAACTTTGCATGGCAGTCATTAACTGTGTTCTTTGATTATCATCAATTTGTTCTTTTTGACATAATGGCTTTACTAAATCTGTAATTAAATTTTCATCATAATAATAAAATGAACCATCTTCATCGATTGTATTCGAATCTACATTTTTTAGTGATTTTTTAATTATTTTAACCTTTAACGGCAAATTCAATTTCTTCATATTGAAGATATCCTCGTCAAAAGTTCTACGACTAAATGCCCTGCCATTAAACTTACTTTTAATTATTTTAAATATTTGATAAAATGTAAATTGATTACCAAGTTTTTGGGTAAGTAGTTCGTCTATTACTCTAATTCTTTCATAACTTTGAATAGTAATGCCTTTATTATCTTTCATAATATTATATTTAATGTTTTAAATCTATTTTAATGGAAATGAAGCTATTAACGAAATAATATTGTAATGAATGTGTGTTGCTATTTTCGTTAATAGCTAGAATTATTGTTTAAATTCCATGCTTACTTTTTGAAATTTACACCTTTTTAAAATTAATGTTTTTGTTTTTATACTCTTCAAAATACTCACGATTTTTAATGATTTTTATAGTGTATTTTAAAAACATACTGGTTAAGTTTTTATGTAAATTAGTATCACTAATTATTTTAAATGCATTGCTTACATATTCTTCAGAATTGATATCTGGCAAATAGTAGGGCAAATAATTATTGTAATCTTTATCATTGAGTTGAAATAAATAAATTAATGCTACGTTGCTGTAAATATCTTCTTCCTCGTCATAATGAAAAAAGCACATATTTTCATACTTAAAAAAAGCTTCATTATCATTGATATACTCAATTAATAAATCGAAAATAATTGTAGCAAATGTTTTATTAGGTATATAGTAATGGCAATAATATCTGATTAGAAGGCTAGTAATTTGATATTGATATTCGTTTGTTTCGTTAAGTAATGCTAATAAATCTGATAGTTTATCTTTATTATTGTTTTTTGCTAAATAATTTTTAATTAAACCAATACCCTCTAAATAGCTTTCTGTATATAATGGATCCGTATTTATATGTGGTGTTTTAGTTGGGTTTTGAATTGAAGCTATATAAATATCATTTATTGCTTTTTTACATGATTCATTAAAATAGGTTTCAAAACTTGCAAAATTTGGAGTTAAGGTAGGTGTTCCTATCCTTTGCCAGTCTTTATCCAAATATGTAAACCAAGATTTTATTGTTTGGTCATATACATAAACTTTCTTATTGCTATTAATTGCAAATTGTACAGCAATCCCCTCATATCCAAATACTTGTTTCCTTTTTGCTTTTTTAGTATATTCTAACGTTTCACCAACTTCAATAAATTTAGATACAACAAAAATAGCTTCAACATTTTGTACCAATGTTCCCAAATTTATTATTGTTGGGTTTCGCATTTTGTTCTGATCTGAAACCCAGCCCAATTCTCTACAAGCGATATTAATTGACTCCCATACAGTTTGGTCAAATTCTTTATCTTTTACATTTTTGATTTTATAAGGTAAGTTGATAATATTGAAATGCCTTTCAGAAAGCTTATGCCAACAATATCCATAAGTTGAGTGGTTTGTAAACATCTCAAAAGGAGCGTATGTACTTTTCAATACATTGCTTTTTAACGCTCTGTCTTTCTTAAAATAGTTTCTAAGTTTCATATTAGTATTCAATTACTGCATTTAAGTTGTATTTTTTAATAGTCTTAATTAGTCGCTTATCACATTTTAAATAGTCAGTTCTATCATTCAATTTTATTTTTTGAATCGGATTATTAGTACAACTCAACCAATTCACAAAAAATAAATTAGGCATTGATAAATCTATATCTGTTAATTGATTATAAGATACATCTAACGCTCCAGGACCAATTCCTGTAACTGTACTTATATGATTATGTGATAGATCAATATTTGTGAATGCCCAATTTAACTCAAATGATGTTAAATGGTTATTTGAAAAATTAATAGAATCATTCATAGATGTATACATTTCATCCGTGTTTAAAGAAGCCGAATCAATTAAATTGTGATTAGCTTTCAAAAAGCTCATTTCTGTCATGTTGTTTACAAATAACTCTTTCAATAGGTTATGAGAACAATTAAGTCTTTTCAAAAACTTAATTTTGTCAATTGATAATTTTTGAATTTGATTGTAACTAATGTCTAAATCAGTCAAATTGATAAACTCCTCCAAACCTGTAATATTCTTAATTTCTTTATTTGCCAATTGTAATTTTAAACATTTGATTGCTTCAAACTTTTCAATTTTACCATTGCCATTTATATCAACACTATTGCTTAATAATGCTTTGAACAGTTGTTTGTCTTTAATTTTAACAATTTGATTTAATGATTTGTGCATTGATGCATTGCTAATATAAATTCCATCAGTTGAACCAATGATGATTGATTTAGAAACATTAAATGGTAAAATGATTTGTTTAATCTCTGTGCTGTCAATCTTTATTTCATTAATACAGAAGTTATTACTCAAATCAAGTATCGAAATTTTATTTCCAACTAATTCAAGCTTTCTCAAGTATCGAAATTTGCTTAGATTTAGTTCACTTATTTTTGTTTTTGATATTTCTAATTCTTTAATAAATAGATTGTTACTTATGTTAACTGTTCTTATATTTTTCCCTTCAATAGATATTCTAGTCAATAACTTATTTGTACTAAAATCTAAAGTATTAACACTATCATTTAAGATTGCTACTCTTTTTAATGAAGTGAATTTTATTAAATTTTTCATACGATCTATATTTCCTATAAAATTAAACTCAAGTGTATGATTTAATTTTTTCAATTCCTCATCTGTAAAAGAAGTACCAATTAAAACATATTTTAAGTTTGAAAAAGCTTCAAAATTTACCTTAGTATGTATTTGTGAATTAATATAAAAGTCAGATATGTGATTTTCTAAAGGAAGAATAAACGTTTGAATTGTGTCAAATTCAGATCTAAACATCATTAGATTGCTGTTTTTATTCAAGTTTACAAGTTTGATATTTGAAAATGAAAATGATAAGTATTTCAATTCATGGAACATTGATCCATCAAAATCTTGATTGAAACTCCTTAAGGATATGTCTTCCAACTTTGAATTGCTACTAATGTTCAAATATTTAATTTCCTTACAGTCAATATCGATGTTTTTTAAATTAGGAAATATTGATAAATCTATCGAATCTTTATTATTTCCTTGAATGGATATCTTTTCAAGGTTTTTAAAGCATTTCAAATCATGAATATCACTGTAATCTATATAAATGTTAAAATAAAGAACCGCATCAGCTTCTTCAACTTGAAGTTTCCCATCTTTATTTTGGTCAATTCCAAGTTGGTTATTAATAATCTCCTTAAATAATGCAGTGTTTTTGAATTCAACAATTTGAGCATTACCCATTGTATATTGAATCAAAATAAGAGCGATAACATTCATTAGCTTTTTCATGATTTTGGAATTTAAAGAGATTTAACTTAAATTTAAATGCAAGTAATAATATGGTTTAATGCTTTAATCTGTTCGCAATAAAGCTTATACCATTTTCCTCTAATTTGTAATTCTAATTCATTTTTACTGTCAAATACCCACAATATGTATTTTAACTTATTGCTTCGGTCATTGCAGTTTCTGAGTATTAATTCTGCAATTATTTCGGGTTATGTTAACCTGTTTGTCATGCCTTTGTTATTTGATACAAAGTAATACACATGGAATGCAATGAAACTGCATTGTTAAAATATTTTGAATGTTTTATATTCTTTTAAAAAAAAACATAAATGCAGTTTGATTGCATTTTTAGAGATTACCTTTGTATAAATTAAATATACCAACTATGAAAAATACTCAATATAAAACGACAGTTTTGGATGAAATCTTTGTTAAAAATCAGTTTAAACTTCCTGAAATTAATAAAGTTGATTCAAAAGAAATTTGTAAAATAGTTGATAAAAAAACTGATAATATTTTTGATATTTTAGGTACATATAATCCTGGTACAGGTACTAATAATGGCGTTATTACTATGTACACAGCAATGATTGAAGAGTTTGCAAAAGATTTGAAAGTTAAATATGAAATTATTTATAATATAGTTTACACTCATGAAGTTGGACATTTATATTCTCATAAAGCAATGGATAGTTTAACTGGAAATTCAAATTGGTTTACTGATAGTTTTAAGAATACTAGTAAAAAAATCAAAGAAGGATTGGCTCAATTATTTACTCATTGGGAAATTGAAAAAAATGATGAATATTTGAATGTGTTTAAAAAAATGGTAGAACACCAACCAGATATCTATAATATTTATAAGGTTTATCATCGTTCTACAACTGAAACTAAAAGTGACATGTTAGAAGTATTGAGAATATTCAGAAAAGAATCAATAAAAATTCAAAATTCTAATTTTCTAGAGGCTATTGAAATTTCAAAACAAATAATTGCAGATAGTATTTATTTTGATGAAAATTTAAACAAAGATAGCCCTGAAAGAGGAAAAGCCGCTTTAATGCATTCTGGACTTTTTGACTAAAACGCTTGATAACATGAAAACATTAGCGTTTACACCATTAATTCCTATAGCTAATCTAAATGAATTGAAAAATGAAAATTCCAAATCGGGTATTGCCATTTTAGTCAAACATCAAGATCTTTCATTTACACCAGTTTGTTTATTGAATAGTAAAATTGATATATATGCTGAAATTGAAAGTAGACTTCATGAATTTGAAATTGATTTGCATCAACTTTATGTATCAATTCTATTTTGTGAAAGATTAATATTTTATCCTCCTAAACAAATTTTAGTTCTCGAGCTCGACAACATACAAGACTATATTGTAAGCGGCTTAAAATTAGAATTTCAAAAGAGATTTTATGACAATAATCGATTGTTGATTTCTGATATAGATATCATTAATGAATATTTAACCATCAATTTGCCTGTATTGATTGATGAGTAGTTAATGAACTATGAACGTATATAAATTTTAACATGGCAGTATTTAAAAATATAAATTAACAAATGAAAAATATTAAAAAATATTGTCAGAACGAATTGAAAAAGTCATTAGAATCTGATAAGGAAATTGATGAAATAGCAATCAATATTAATATGCAAATATTGGAATTTAAAAAAACTAGTGTCTTCAAATTCTTAATATGAATAGTAGTTTGAATTATATACAAATGAGCCTATAAAGAAAATTATAGGCTCATTTTTTTACTTCACAATACACCTAGCTTTTACAAAAATATCATTATTGTTTAAAATTTTCTTTTCAATGACATCATAGTATTTTAGTTGATTATCAGCGTTGTCAATTACTAAAATAATAGTTCCAGAACCTGTATTATTAGCATTTTGAGGGTAGTATGTTTTGTTAGTTATTCTTAAAACTTCATTAAATGGGTTCGTAGATTCAAAATTCAATTCTATATCTTGTAAAGTTGGTAAACGCATTTCTGAAGGACATACATTTGCGTTTTCTTGGTTTTTGTTGTAATAAAAATCAAGTATTTCACCGTTAGCAATACTTCTGTAATTTTCAGGTTTACTTGCAAAGCCCACTAAATCGTTAGCCTGCCATCTTTGAGAACCGATATCGTAAACAGCTAAATTTAGCTCTCTATATTCTTTTGATTTGTTACACATAGTTCTTAGGTGTTCTATCTTGTTAATTTTATTGGTTAGGAATTCAATTAGATGGCTTGGGCAATTCGTTTTACTTAAATAGTCAATAAGTGTTCTGCAAACTTGTGCATCATATATGGTAGATTCATTATTGGTATTGGTATATTCTTCTAAAAAATCATCTAAATTATTATGGTTAAAATATTGATAAACATATTCATAAAGGTAAATTCCGTAAGCATTTTCTAAATCATACTTTGTTTTTTTTAATGAATTGGTATCACCTTTTGCTAATAAATACCTAATTCTTGGTCTAGATAAATTTTCATAAATGGTGTCATGGACATAATAAATCGAATCAATAATTTTTGCTCCATTATCAAAATGACTCGATAGTTCCCAAAAGTAGGATATTGGCATTTTTAAATTAATTAATGAATCAATTGTTTTTTTAGGAACAGGATTGCCAATAACTTCATATTTTAAAATTTTATTGGGTTTGTTGATAAAATATTGATCTAAATATTTGAATTCATCTGCCCAATTGGTGAAAACATAATTGTCAATATCAATTTGTGTGATAGGTTTTGTTTCTTTATCGATTTCAAAATAATAAACTTCACCTAAATCAATATCTTTGAATAAATTTTCTTGATAATAACCTGTACCTCTTGTAATATTTGCTTCTTCCTTTTTAACATGAAGTCTATTGTATCTCAATACTGATGAGCCAGGAAAAGTGTCAACATACAGTTTTGATTCATCATTTAAATAAACCCCAATTTGTTTATTGTTATATAGATTGAATAGTACAGAATCTTTGTTGTAATTTTCGATTTCAAATTTTTTTCCAGTTCCTAACTCTTCATTATACCTGGAAATAATAAATCCATTTTTAACATTACATACTTCTTTAAAAGTTGGCTGAGTAAATTCTGCTTTACCATTTAAAATGCCATTTTTATATTTACAAGTGTATTTATACACCTGCTTACCTTGGTCTATAAATGTTCCTGTTTTTGAAATAGGTTTGCCTAAATCGTACTTCTCTAATCTTTTTTTAGAGTATATACTCGTTCCTGCTGCTGGATAATACCATTTTCTAGTACTAGTTTTTGAATAAAGGTATTCGCCATGAAATTCTCCATTAACACAAGTGTATTGCTTAGTTTCAATAACTTCTACTAATGGATCATTTTTCATTATAAAACCTTTTCTTAAGTTATCAGGATTGATACCTGGTAATCCATCATATTCAAAATAGGATGTTGTTTCAGTCCATTGGCCAGTTTTTAAATCATCTTTATAAAAGCCAGTGATGATACAACTGTTAATTTTAGTAATATTTTTAAAAGTAAAACTGCCATTTTTTATTCTTTTACCCTCTTTTAGGTAATACTGATAATTGGCAACACCTTCATTATAGGTGTTTTCAATAGTGTAATTTCCATTATAGGTTTGTTGTGTTTGTGCAGTAATTGTTAATACACTAATTAACAAACTAACTAAAATCAAGATCCTTTTCATATCGATGTTTTTTAAGTACGATACAAATGTCAGTTTTAAGGATGCAATGAGATTGCATTGTAAAATTATTTATAATTATTTTTTCGAGGTCATCTTTTGGCTGAGGCTACTCATAAGTTTGCATTATAAAACAGGCAAGCCGAAAACTGAATAGAGTAGGCGGTAATTTTAAATATTTAAGATAATGGCAAAAATGATTAACTACGATGGCGAACTGATTAGAATTTCTCCTAAAGACAGCCACAAATTAGAACATTCTAAAAACGATGGTAAAGCATGGAGTGTGATTTTAAGCAGTTCAAGCTATGGCGATTTTGAAGACTTAACAGACAATGGTAAAGAAATATTAGCTACCACAAGTAAAGGTTTGTATGTGTCAAAAAATGGCGGTAGGGCTTGGAGTAAGAGAGGGTAATTAAGCATTTCGGTGATTTGCAAGATTTAGGCATACTAGTCTTGCAAATTTCGAAGCTTTATTTACACAAACACTTAGTTTATCTTATTAAAATCAATTAACTGTCAGATGAATTTACCTAACATAGACACAATTGAATTTGTTCTTTTTAAAAATATGGACAAGGTTCAACAAAATAATTTCATTAATACTTTAGATGCAGAATTTGAGAAAGCAGCTAAACTAATAGTAAAAGTACAAGTTGGTGCAACTTCATTGCTACAGAGAAGGATGGGCATGGGATATAACCGAGCAGGTAGGTTAATTGATCAAATGGAAGTGTTGGGGATAGTAGGTGTATATAATGATGCTAAAGCCCGGGTGGTTTTGATAAAAACTAAAGGGGAGTTAAATAATTTATTGAATGAGATTAAGTGTGCATAAATAGTGGGAAGTTGAAACCCAATACTAATAAATGGAGCAAACACAAAACATTATGGATGATGAATAACAAAGGTAATTATGATAGATATAACGCTAAACTTAACAACTTAGGGAAGGTGATTTGGATTGAGGATGTGTAAATCATCAAATTTGATTTAAAAACTTAATTCTAATATTGATTTTCGAGTTTAGTTTCCTAATATTTCGAGTAAAAGCCTTAAATTGAAATTTTTATAAATTATGAAATCAAATTGAACAAATGCAAACAAATGACATTACTAACTGAAAAATCAATAGCTGAAATAATTAAAGAAAAATATAATTTCTTTATTCCCTCATATCAAAGAGGTTATCGTTGGACAGACCAACAAGCTAAAGAGTTGCTAGAAGATATCTGGGAATTTTCTCAAAAAGAAAAGTCATCTAACGAATGGTATTGCTTACAACCAATTGTGGTTTTAAAAAACAAAGATAATCAAGATGAAGTAATTGATGGACAACAACGATTGACTACCATTTATTTGATTTTGAAGTATTTAGGTATTGAAAGTCCATATTCATTAAAATATGAAACACGTCAAGAAAGTACTGTATTTTTACAAACTCTTAAAACTGAAAAAGAACCCAATATTGATTTTCATCATATTTTAGAAGTTAATAATGCAACCATTGAATGGTTTAAGAATGAGAAGATTGACAAAGAAAAAATCAAAGAAGCTTTCTTAAATAAAACAAAAGTGATTTGGTACGAAGTAGATTCTAAGTTTGAAAATGTAAGAGAAGAATCCATAAAAATCTTTACCCGAATTAATATGGGTAAAATTCCCTTGACAAATGCAGAACTTATAAAAGCATTATTTTTAAATAGTTCAAACTTTAAAGATTCAAATTCTGAACAAATAAAACTAAAACAATTAGAAATTGCAGGTGAATGGGATAGAATAGAATATGCTTTGCAAAATAAAGAATTTTGGTGGTTTCTGAATAAAGATGAAAATAAAATAGCCACTCGAATTGAATTTATTTTTGATTTAATTATCAAGTCTGAAGAAAGTAGCTCAGATCCTTACTTCACTTTCAATAAATTTAAAACAGAATTTTCTATTGAAAAATGGTCAGAGATTAAACAAACTTTTCAAACTTTAGAGTCTTGGTTTATTGACAGTGAAATGTATCATAAAATTGGTTTTTTGATTTCTTTAGGAGATGATATAAAAAAAATATTTGAATATTCTATAGATAAGTCTAAAAGTGAATTCAATAAACATGTGAATGAATTAATTAAAAACAAGTTACCCAAAGAAGAAATTGATAAACTTGAATATGGACCTGATTCATTTCAAATAAGGTGTTTATTACTTTGGCACAACATTCATACTTTAATTCAGAATAAAAATGGACGCTTTCCTTTTGATAAATATAAAGAAAACAAATGGGACATTGAACATATTCATGCGATTGCTGATGAAACAAAGTTAACAAAAGATAATTATAAAAAATGGATAGAAGATAACTGGTCTGGAGATGCAAGAATACTTGAATTAAAAATAAAGTTAGAACTTTCTAATCAAAAATTGGGTGATAATGAATTGAGTGAATTTAATACTTTGCAAAAAGAAAAAGCTAGAATTGAGGAATTAAGAATTAAAGAAAACCTTTCAGATGAAGAACTAGATGAAATTAAAAATCTAGTATTAGGTAAAGAGGATGATTCAATTCGAAACCTTTGTTTATTAGATAGTACTACAAACCGATCCTATAAAAATGCATCTTTTAAATATAAAAGAATTGAAATAATTGAAAGGGATAAAAAATCTGTTTTCATTCCTATTTCAACTAAAAATGTATTTTTGAAATTGTTTAATCCTTCTGTTACTCAAATGGAACTATGGAACGGTGATGATAAAAAAGCATATTTAACCGATATTAAAAACTCTTTAACCTTTACAACTAATGAAACTGAGTAAAGAAGCAATAAATACTATTATCAATAATTTATCTGTAGATAATACTGAAATTGATACCAACCAATTAGTAGAAGCAATTAATAACCAAGTTGCTAAAAATACAAAGTCTAATTTGTGGAAATTATTAACTGAATTTAAAGTAGAAATTCCAATCGTTCAAAGAGATTATGCGCAAGGTAGAGACGATGTTAAATCAAATGCGATATTGAAACAATTTCTTTCAGATTTAAAATATTCAATTATTAGTCTTAAAAAATTAGAGCTTGACTTTATTTATGGAGAAATAACTAAACAAACTTTTAAACCTTTGGATGGTCAACAACGCTTAACTACCTTATTTTTATTGTATTGGTTTGTTGCATTTAAGTCAAATAATAAAGAAAGTGGAAAAGTAATTTTATCAAAATTTACTTATGAAACGAGAGTTTCCTCGAGAGAATTTGTTGAAAAATTAGCTAATTTTGAATTAAATGGAAGCGGAACTAAAATAAGTGAACAAATCAAAGATTCTCCTAATTTCTTTTTACAATGGCAGCAAGACCCTACCATAAAAGGGATGCTAAATACACTTGATAAAATTGAAGAAATTCTTAAAGATATAGATTATAAAAATGCTTGGGAAATTATAACATCTAAAGATTGTCCAATATCATTCAATCTTTTACCATTAAATGATATTGGTCTAACAGATGACTTATATATCAAAATGAATGCTAGAGGTAAAGCATTAACCCCATTTGAAAACTTTAAAGCCAAATTTGAAGGACATATTGATAAAAACAATTGGGAATCAGTTGAAAAGAAGCAATCTATCGAAAATGGTTTTGCTTTTAAATTAGACCAAAAATACACTGATTTATTTTGGTCTAAAAAAGATGCAACTAATACATTTGATAATACTTACTTGAAGTTTATCGCCGAAACTGCCATTTTGAATTATGCAGAAAATTCGACCGATAAAGAGTTTGCCCCTACAAGAATCAAAGAAATAAACGATGATTTCACTCAAGTTTCACCTGAAATTGATTTTAATGAGTCATCTTCATTTGAGTTTTTAGAAAAGTATTTAGATACATATGTGAAACATCCATCTTTAACACTTGAAAATTTGAATGGATGGGATAATTTATGGAAAACAAATGAAAATGAATTACTAAAAACGTTTATCACAAAGCCATCTTACAATCAACGAGTTTTGTTTTATGCACAAAATTCTTATTTAATCAAAGTTGGTACTATTAGTGAAAATAAAGAACAATTTTTAAATTGGATGCGAGTAGTTAGAAATATTGTTCAAAACTCAACAATTGACAGTGCAACAACTTTAATTGGAGCAATAAATCTAATTAATGAATTGAGCAATGGCTGTTCAAATATTTATACTCATTTATCTTATGACAATTTTGAATTAAAATCTGGTTTCGCAAAAGAACAAGTTGAAGAGGAGAAAGTTAAAGCAAAAAATTTTAATGAATTTAGTTATCAAATAAAAGAAATTGAAGATAGTAACTTTTTTAAAGGTTCAGTTTCTTTTTTATTTGACAATAATGGTAAATTTATAATTGAATATTATGAAAAAGTCAAATTGTATTTTGATAATAAAGGAGTTATAGAAGTATATAAAAAAGATTCAGGTTTAATAATTCAATTTTTAAAAGCAGCAGAAAATTACAATTTGCTTTTAAAATCATTTTGTTTAGATTTTAGAACAGAAAACTGGAAAGAAATATCAAGTAAAAAACGTTTTAAAAAGAGCTTTCAATTCTTTTTACTTGAAAAATGTAAAGAACAACCATTTGAAAATGATTGGCAAAATCAAAACCTAAGTGAGCTTATAAACTCTGGTATTATTGATTATCTAATTTCAAAATCAATTGAATATATATATATAACAAATGATTATGGAATGTTCTTTCTCAAAAAATATAACGGTAGAAATAATATTGAAAGATTTGTTCTAAATCACATTAGAAACAAATTCCTTAGTTCAGATAATATAACCTGTAAAAACCTAATAAATAATGATTTAGTTAAACAAAAACTATATTTCGGTCAAGAAATTCTCTTTATTTACAAAGAACAAGAATATACTTGGTTACCAAATGAAGGTGGAGGATTAATAAGTAACAAACTTAAAGGTTCTATAAACATCATAAAATTTTTAGATAATTCTTATAATGATGATGATAAAATTAATTTAATTAAAAAAGAAATTGAAATTTGAATTACACTTCCACATAATTTATTTATAATTAAATCCCCCACCAAAAACGATTTGAATAACCCCACCTTTATTCAAATCGTTTTTTAAAACGTCACATCTTGACATGAATTTCTTGAAATTTGTAAATAACTAAAATACATTTCAATATATGAACGAAAAAGGATTTATAGAAAAAGTCATTTTACAGCATAATATGATTAAAGATTATGAAAATCACCCTTTTAATTTACCTTATATTAAACAAATTCAGTCTTTGGATTTACATGAAAATGTAACATTTTTTGTAGGCGAAAATGGTGCTGGCAAATCTACATTACTTGAAGCAATTGCAATTTCTCTTGGTTTTAGTATAGAAGGCGGTACTAAAAGTATTCATTTTAAAACACATAACAATAACTCGCCTTTGCATAAATATTTAAAAATCATTAAAACTCACAGAAAAGCTTCAGATTTTCATTTTCTTAGGGCAGAAAGCTTGTATAATATCCTCACATATTTAGAAAGTTTGGCAAAAAAAGAGCCGCCAGAATCAATGTTCATGAAAAGGTATAGAGGAATGTCGTTGCATAATTACTCACATGGTGAAATATTTCTAATTATAATATTGGAAGTTCTAAAAGGGAATGGATTATATATATTTGATGAACCTGTTGAAGCATTATCACCAAACAGACAAATGGCAATTTTAACAGCCATACATAATCTTGTTAAAAAGAAATCACAATTCATTATTGCTACCCATTCTCCAATTTTATTATCCTACCCTAATGCCATTATTTATAAGTTTGATGAAACAGGTATATCAAAGATAAATTACGAAGAAACAGAATCTTTTATTGTTTCAAAAATATTCATAAATGATTATGAAAGAATGCTAAAAATACTACTAGAATAAAAACGATTTGAATACCCCCCTCCAATTTATTCAAATCTTTTTTTTTGAACTTTTTTTTCAGGTATGACACATGTTGGCATACACTAATGCTACTTTTGAATAAACTCACAATTATGAATAATATCTCAGAAACCGCAATAATTCAACCCAAATCATACTCTCTAAGTGAAATTTCCAAATGGCAATTGGATGAAAATTCAACTATTAAATTACCTTCTTTACAGAGAGGTTTTGTTTGGAAAGCACATCAAATTGAATCACTTTGGGATTCTATCTTAAGAGGCTACCCAATTGGTGCAGTTATGATGAGTGTTGATAGTGAAACTAATGAAAGATTTTTATTGGACGGTCAACAAAGAAGTACATCCATTGCTTTGGGATTTTTAGACCCATTTGATTCAACAGAAAATCATCATTTCTTTTCAATAAAAGATAATGCTCCTTCAATTTGGATTGATTTGATGCCTGAAAAAACTTCACAAAATCAAATTTTTAATATAAAGGTTTTGACAAAATCTCATCCTTGGGGATACCAAACACAAAGAGAAGGAAATGGAAATGGGAAACCTTTAGAAATGAAGGAAAGAAAAAAAGCATTAACCTATTTTAATACTAAAAATTCTGGAACTGAAAGATATATTGATTTAAATAAATCAACCATTAATCCTTGGGATGCTCACTTCCCATTTCCTTTGAGTTGGTTATTAAATGCCAACATTTCAGACTTTTATCTATTCAAATCTGAAATAATTGAAAAAATTCTTACACTAAGTATTCAAACACAACATTCTAAAGAACAGAATGTTAATTTTGAGTTAATTGAAGACAAATATCTATTCAAAGTATTTGAAGGTATTAAAAATGCTAAAAACTTAATTATTCCAGAAATTATAGTTAAAAGTGAAATATTAAAAAATAACGATGAACTAGGTGACGAAAGTGAAGACCCAACGCTATTTGTAAGGTTAAATTCGTCAGGTACAAGAATTGGTGGTGAAGAGCTAATGTATTCAATGTACAAAGCTGCATTCCCAAAATCAAAAGACTTGGTTGAAAATATTGGAAAAGGCTTTATTGCTCCTAGTAAAATTATCAATTTATTCGCAAGAATAATTGATTGCAAAATGAATGATTATGACTCATTTCCAAAAGATTACAAAATAAATCATTTCAAAAATAGAATTAAAAATATCGAGTTTCAAGTTAGAATTGAACAATTTATAGATAAGAATGATGGCAATTCTATAGCTGAAAAAATCATTGAAACTGCCATTAAAATACTAGAACAGGGTAAAATTAATAATGACAAAGTACCTGCTGTTTTGATTAAACAATGGATTTTAAATTCATCAGACCTTTTTCTAGTTTTACTCATTCACATTGAAAAATATTGCCTTTATATCAATGAAGTGAAACTTCAAGAACAGATTAAAACCATATCTTCAAATTTTGTTTATTTGCTTTATTTTTCAAATGAAATTAAAACTATCCCTGTAGCACTTTTCGATTTATTAAAGGAAAATACATGGCAGGATTCTGTTCAAAAATTAATCGCAGATAAGCAATTAAATCAGTTAATTCCTTCAAATCTGTTAAGAGAAACATTATTACAAATTGTTGTTGAGAAAGGATTTAATTTTAATGAATTAACTAACATTAAAAATTATAATCTAATAAATGTTGATTTACTCCAACTTATACTTCCTGAGTGTACCAATGTAGAAAGTGCTTCTGATGATGATTTAAATAGAACATGGACTGCTTTTATTAATAATATTTATTGGAACAAATCGTTTTTGCTTTATGCACAACGAAATTATATCAATGAAAAATTCGATTCATACAATCAAATTGAATCTATTGACGACACTAATCGTCCTTGGGATTGGGACCATATTTATCCACAAAGTCATGTATATCAACAAAAAGATGTAAATCCACTTACTAGGCATTGGGTTAATTCAAATGGTAATTTTAGAGCTCTATCCTATGATGACAATAGAAGTGAAAATAATCATAAATTTCCATCTGAAAGGTTTGTAAATGAAGATACTAGAAATGATAGTTACGTAAAAAATGAAGACTATCAGTATTGGGAACAAATTGATAAAAAATTAACTGATAACAC
>JBIKPL010000190.1:0-5820 GCA_044357485.1 Cytophagales bacterium | reverse complement strand
CGGCATGTTTGATTTAACGTCAAAATGGACAATCTCCTCCACTTGGGTGTACAGTACAGGTTTTGCGGTAACCTTCCCGAGTGGAAAATATGCCTTGAACAATGAAGTGAAGTATTATTACACCGAAAGAAATGCCTATAGAATGCCTGCTTACCATCGATTAGATTTGGGGGCCACTTATTCGATTAAAAAGTCAGCCACCCGTGAAAGTTCGCTTAACTTTTCACTTTATAATGCTTATGGAAGAGAAAATGCTTATTCCATTACCTTTAGAGAAAGTGTTACTGATTCCAATAAAACGGAAGCCCTTCAAACGGCTTTGTTTAGATGGGTACCAGCGATTACTTGGAATTTTAAATTCTAAATCAACAACTTTGTTTTGTAATCCCTGTTTTAGGGTTTGCAAATAGTATAAAATATTTGTGTTATTGGTATTAAAATGAGCTGAAATGAATTGTCAATTTTGTAATGTAGTCTTAAGTTTATTTAAAAAGAATGGCATATTGCTGCTGTTTGTCTGGATGCTTGGTGCTAGTGCATGTCAAAAAGTAGTGGATATTGACCTAAACACCGCCAATCCTAAATTGGTGGTAGAAGCTAATTTAGAAGACCATTTGAATACATGTTCCGTTGTACTTACGAAGTCTGTCAACTTTAATGAAAGCAATGTTTTTCCCAGTGAACAAGGCGCTTTAGTGCTGTTGACCAAACAAAATGGGAAAGTGGATACTTTGAAAGAAGCCATGGCGGGGGTGTATAATAAAAGCGATATTCGTGTTTGTAGAGATTCTTCTTATACTTTAAGTATCAAAACCAAAGATGGCAGTGTGTATCAATCTCAATCTATGTTAAGGAATCCTATTGTTATTGATACAATGTTTGTACGTGAAGAGCAACTTGGATTTAGGGGAAAACGATACTATGTGCATGTTAAGTTTAAAGACGATGGCGCAATGGCAAATTATTATAAAGTAATGGTGTACTTGAATGGGGTTAAATCTTCTAATATCAGGGTAAGGACTGATGAATTGTTCAATGGAAAAATGGCTGACTTGAACATTCGGATGGATAACAGCAAAGACATTAATCCCGGAGATCAAATATCTATTAATATTCAAGGAGTCGATAAAGGTGTTTACACGTATTTTTTTGGGTTTAATCAATTAGGCTCAGGTCCTAATGCTTCGGCAACTCCTGCGAATCCTATCAGTAATATTGAAGGCGGTTGCCTGGGTTATTTTTCAGCCAATGCCAATGCCATGAAAACAGTAATTGTTCCATAGTGTATAGCAATTACAATTTAAGCCAAGTTTCGATGCTATTTCGAAACTTGGCCTAGTTTTTTCATTTAATCGTCATCACCTGCTTTTTCATCTTGCATTTGATTAGCAGACGAATGCAGTTCTGTATGTCTAATTTGCCCACCTAAATAACCCGTTCTTGCAATCAGTATAAAACTGATGACCGACAGAAATATAATGGCAATTGCCATGGTTCGTGTCAAAGGCGATTTTTTTATGGTTAGCAATATGCCTATAAAAGAAGCAAAACCTAAGGCCATGAGTGAAACCAAGGCAAAAATGGCAAATTCTTCGTGTTGTTTAATGGTTGCCTCCACCACTCCTTGTAAATCTTCTACACTTTCTTCTGCTCCTTCACCACTAAAATAGGCAATCATTGCACCAATGGCAGCAATGATAAATATATTGTATGCCGCAATTTTTGTTTGATTGCTCTTGGTGTAAAGTCCGTGCGCAAGTACAATTCCTCCCAATAATGAACCGAATATCGGAAGATGGGTAATTAATAAGTGAATGTGTGTCTGATTCATTTTTGTAGTTTTTATTTAAGTGAAGGTCGTCATAGCGGAACAATCTTATTATGATAAATATCACTTATGTGTATGACTATTAAATAGTTATTTGAAAAATTGAATGGAGAAAATTGTGTAAAATAAACACAATCCAAATACCCTAAAGAAGCTTCTTCGTAGAGGTTTAAATTGCTTAATTTTAATTGTTAATCTATTTGCAACAAACTTTACATAGCTTAATGAAGGTATTTAGTTGCGAAATATACCAACCCTGCTATTTTATTGATTCCCAAAAATTTGATTTGTAGGTAGTGGTATTATTGATATGGATGGTTTCTCCAATAAAAGGAGCGGAAAATGCTTGGTTTAACCTTTCCGCTTCTGTAATGTATCTTTTAATTGGCTCATCCCAAGGGTGATTTCCTAGCGAAAATTTAGACCAATGTACGGGGATGATTTTTTTTGCATTCAGGTCAAAACCAGCTTGAACGGTTTCTTCTGGCATCATGTGGATATATTTCCAACTTTTATCATATTGCCCACATTCTAAAATGGCCAAATCAAATGGGCCGTATTTTTCTCCAATAGTTTTAAAATGTGTGTCATAGCCCGAGTCTCCACCCAAGTAAAGCTTATGGTTTTTAGTTTCCACTACAAAAGAAACCCAAAGGGCTGTATTTCTTTTGAAACCTCTCCCTGAAAAATGACGGGCTGGCGTGGCTGTAACCTTAAATCCTTCAACTACACTTATTGTATCGAACCAATCCAATTCATGGATGATGCTTGGGTCGTAGCCCCAATGTTTCAAATGTTCTCCTACGCCTAAGCCACAAATGACTTGTTTTACTTTTGATTTTAATTGTAAAATGGTTTTGTAATCGAGATGATCCCAGTGGTCGTGTGTAATAAATAAATAATCTAGGTCAGGAATGTCTTCTACGGAATATACATCTGAGCCTTTAAAACTTTTGGTGGTAAACTTAAGGGGAGACGCATTGCCACTAAAAACCGGATCGATCAATATTTTTTTGCCATCCATTTGGATGAAATAGGAGGAATGACCAAACCAAACATACACGTCTTCTTCAGGATTTAAATGCAATAAATCAGTTTGCTTACTTGGTAAACTATCTTCAGGGATTTTTCTTGGTTTTTTATCAATTAAAAATTCTTTTAAGACCTTATAGTAGGAAACCCCTTCGGTTAGGTCTGGCGTATGATTGGTATTGGTAAAGCTACCGTTTTTAAATTGTGGTGATTTTTCAAGGCGTTTTATCGCTTCTTTGTTGGGGCGTTTTCCAAATTTGGGTTGTGATAAAAATATGCGAATTGTAATGGTGAAAGCAATTATGGGGGCAATGATATAGAAACCTATCATGTTGATATGTGTGCTAAAGTTTGGGATTTGAATCTTGCAAAACTAGGTTTTATTTATGGGGTATTAAAATCGTTCGCCTTGGTTTAAAATGGTTTTACCGAGCATTATATCTTTTAAATTTTAAATTTTAAATTTTAAATTTTAAATTTTGAATTTAAATTGAGGCTACATGGAATACTTTGGGTAAGTATTTAATCGTTGAATATATTAGCGATAGAGATTACTAGCGGGAGGGTACCTAAACCTTCAATTACCACCGTAAATTATCTTGCAAATTTTTTGATTGTATCTATTTAACATAACAGGCCTTTGAAATATATTTCCAAAACAGTTTGGTTTTGTCCTTAGTGAGTTTGTTTACCGATATGGCAAGCAAAATGTTGTATCCTATCATGCCTATATACCATTGGCTTTTCTATTGGAGGTTTGTAACAGTTCCTAAATATATAGTTTGATTCTTGCTTTTTTATGATTTGAAGCTTAAATTGTTTTTCAATACAAATACCTAATGCTAAGTTTGAAATATTAAAACTTGAATAGTGGTTAGCAATTATGAACTTCATAGTATAGACTAATTTTACAATGCAAAATATGAATCCGGCTGTAGATTTCTTTTTTAACAATACCAATCAATGGCAAGCAGCATATAATTGCTTAAGAACTATTGTGCTTGCATGTGGGCTAAAGGAGGAGTTGAAATGGGGTGTTCCATGTTATACTTTTCAGCAAAGTAATATCGTTTTGATACATGGCTTTAAAGCCTATTGTGCTTTATTGTTTCACAAAGGGGCCTTATTACAAGATAGCCACAATATTTTAATTCAGCAAACCGCAAATGTACAAGCAGCACGTCAGTTGAGATTTACGAGTTCAGAAGAAATAATGGCCATGGAAGAGGTATTGAAAGCATATATCTTGGAAGCCATCGCAATAGAAAAAGCAGGATTGAAAGTAGCCTTGAAAAAGCCCGAAGACTTTAAAATGTCAGCAGAATTTAAGGTGATATTAGCGTCGACTCCCGCGGTGAAACGGGCATTTGAAGCACTATCACCTGGGCGTCAAAAGGCTTATTTGTTGTATTTTTCAGCACCAAAACAAGCTAAAACTCGCATGGCTAGGATTGAAATTGGGGTAACTAAAATCCTGGAAGGCAAAGGTTTAAATGATTGATTTTAAGTTATATGATCAATAAAATCTTAAGAATAGACACTTACCTAGCACAATTCCCTTCAGATGTACAAGCTATAATAAGGGAAATGCAAGCAATCATTAAAAGAAATGCTCCCGATGTTGTAGAAAGTATGTCTTATGGCATGCTTGCTTATAAAACATATCATAAGCCTTTGGTGTATGTTGCGGGCTACAAAAAACATATCGGATTTTATGCCACACCCAATACGCATGAAATATTCAAAGACGAATTGAAGTCTTATAAACATGGAAAAGGATCTGTTCAATTCTCCTTAGCCAAGCCAATTCCGTATGACCTCATTACTCGAATAGTGTTATGTAGGGTTAAAGAAAATAAACAAAAATATGACCAATAAAATATTTCCTTGCTTATGGTTTGATGGCAATGTTAAAGTTGCTGTAGACCATTATTGTAGCATTTTTAACAACTCAAAAATTGTTTCCGAAAATCCTATGGTAATTATTTTTGAATTGAATGATACAAAATTTATGGCCTTGAATGGTGGGCCTCAATACCAATTTTCAGCAGCCAATTCTTATGTCATCACTTGTGATACACAAGAAGAAATTGACTATTATTGGGAAAAACTTGGTGAAGGAGGGAAGTACAATCGGTGTGGATGGCTTGAAGATAAATTTGGGGTTTCTTGGCAAGTGGTACCTTCCATTTTAGGGAAACTGATGAATGATGCTGAAAAAGCACCTAAAGTGATGTATGCTTTTATGCAAATGACTAAATTTAATATTCAACAATTACTTGACGCTTAATGAACATGGCTACAAAAATAACAATTGAAGCAATCGTAAATGCACCTGTCGACAAAGTATGGGATTACTGGACAAAGCCCGAACACATCATTCATTGGAATTTTGCTGATCCGAGTTGGCAATGTCCTAAAGTCGAGAACAATGTGTGCGTCGGTGGAAAATATGGGGCAAGAATGGAAGCCAAAGATGGCAGTTTTGGATTTGACTTTAACTATGTTTATGACCGTGTAGTTTTACAGCAAGAACTCAGTTTTACCATGGAAGATGGTAGAAAGGCGAGTACTTTTTTTGAAAGTAAAGGCGATGTTACCCATGTTTCTACGACTTTTGAGACTGAAAATGAAAACCCAGTAGACTTACAAAAGTTTGGTTGGCAAGCCATTTTAAATAATTTTAAATCGTATACCGAAAGTGAAGTGTAGCTTTCGGTAGTTAGGGGTCTGAAAAATAATTAACATTTTAAATATCAGTAAATTATGATTAAAAATAGACTGTAAAATGCAAGCAAATTATGCACAATCTTTGAATTGTCTTGCATTCGACCTTATAAAAAATGCGTTTAGAAATTTGCTCCATGAAGCGGTTAAAAACAAAACACTGTTTGAGCCACTCGATTATTTTGTGTTTTCACCAAATTTGGGGGCGAGTTTGTTTTGTTTCAGCGTAATGG
>JBIKPL010000189.1:0-5825 GCA_044357485.1 Cytophagales bacterium | reverse complement strand
ACCAGTATAATGCTTCCAACATTCATGGAATCCACTAAGGTTTTTGGTATTCAATGATTTGAACTCGCATCCGCCACAGGCCGAGGCATTGATTTCTTGGAAGCGGTAGGGTAATTTGGAGGCAAAAATGGCTTGAAGTTTTAGGAGGTATTCTTCAAAGCTATAGTCTTGTTTATCGAAGGTGAAAGAGCTTTGAAAAAGGTAGTCAACTTCCGCACTTACGTCAATTTTTACGAGTACTTCTACGCCGATGTCAACATTGTTGGGTTCGTCTACAATGATGTTGTCGCCTTTTCTTTTGTATTTGAAATATTGATTTAATCCGTCAATGGAAGCATTTTTACTTTTGTCGGCCAGCATTAAAAAAGGTCTTATGTTTAAGTTTGTAGCCTTTTCGAGTACATATTTTTGAAAAGCCACATCCATTAAATAGGCTTGCCATTCTGTCGTTATTTTCCCTTCCCTGTTATAAAAATTGTAATTGCTGCTGTCAATAGACTTTGCTTTTACCTCTATCAAATCTAAGCCACCAAAAGTGTTTTTAGAAACGATATCGGCCCTTACAAAGAGTTCTTTGTATTCGAATGCGGCCTCAAATATATGGTTGATGGCTGTATTTGCCAGGTGTATATTGGTGGTTTCGACACTGTTGGTATAATCTTTTTCATGTACCTCTATGCCATTGGTTTTGAACATGTACTTCGCCAATGCCCCCACTTGATAACCCCCTTCAGCCAAACTTCTCAAAAAGTCATCGTCTTGTTTGCTGTTTTGGTAAGTTTTATTGTCGCCATAAAACAGTTTGGTGGCACATTCTATGCCTGTTTTGAATCTAGACTTGGTGAATTTCTTTTGGGTCATGTTATAGTGTATTCATTAAACCACTAATATATCCATTCTAAATGTAGTATAGCTGCATTTGATTTTTTTTTATCGGTGTAGGAGAATAAATTCTATCAATGCTATACACAATTTATACTTTGTCAATCAAAAAGTATTGAAAATGATTGAAAACTGTTTTTGATGTGAAAACATGAACAACAACTTGTTTTGTCAATCAAAAAGTGTTGAAGATGATTGACAAAGTTGCCTGTTAGTGTGTGTTGATGAAAAATGGACAATGTTATGTGGCTATCAATTTATGGACACTATTTGATTTACAGGCTTTCGAAACTCTCCAACATACTCTTTACTCCAATTATAATACTAGTTCTTTTACGATTTTGCATCTTCAACAACACCGGTTCTGTATTAAACTTAAGTAAAATTAAACTCAACAAAGCCTTAGATTTTATTTTATCTAATTCCATAGAAAATACATTTGATTGACTGGCTATATCCGGTTCACCTTCGGCATACTTCAACATTTGAATATTTAGATTTTCAACTTTTATATACTGTTCTAGCGTTAATACCTTATCCAATACCTGTTTATTCGTTTTGAAATATTCCCAAATGAGTAAATGTAATTTAAATACGTAATCAAATTCTTCAGGTCCCAAATCATATTGATAGCCAAGCATTGTAGATAATAAAAATGGTTGTTTCTGAAATATATCGTCAGCAATATCAATAAAATATTGAGGGTCATTCTGGTTAATTTTTGCAAAAATAATCAGTAATTTTTCTGCTTCTGTAAAATCTTTGTCTGTAATTTTCATGCCATGAAATTGTTTAATTTAACAGTGTTTTGTTTGCCGCTAGAACTCGTTTTGAGGAGTGAAACTAGCATGTTTTCGTCTTAAAAATGTGTGCCGTTATAATTCATCATCCGGTTATAAATTCACACTATTTTTCTTAATCCTGCCAATCCGGTAGCTAGGGTACCAGGGCAAACGCATTAAAATAATTTAGCCTAAAAATTCAATATAAAAAGCCTCATCCCAAACCCAGCGCTACGCTCGTAACCTTCGCACTCTCGTGCTCTCATATAAAGGAGAAGGGCTTTAAATCCCGATGAAATCAGCATTATTTTTTGAAAACGAGTAGGTTTTTTTGAATAAATCACCAATTTATGATTAATGGACAGCTCCCTCTCCTTTGGAGAGGGTTGGGGTGAGGCTTTTGAGCTACTTTATATTTTAATGCGTTTGCCCTGGCTAGGGTACAAATTGAAAGTTTACTCAATAATTATTTGACATTTTTAAATGAAGACCAACAATAAATTATTGCTTTTATTTGGTGTCAAATACAACAAAATCCTTTTTAATACTCTCCATTATTTTGCTTGGAACTCCTATTTCAGTCGCTGTGTTTACCCAAATACCAATGGAATTAAGCGTGTTTGCTATAATGTTTTGAGCTTGCTTAATGGTGTATTTTTCAGCAATGTGTAATAAATCCTTCATTGATAAATCTGTTCTTTTATTATTGATGGATAATGCTCTTGTTTTCCTTTTGTAATTGAATAAAGGATTGAAAGGGTATGTTATGTCGTAAGCAGGAGCTAAGTTCCAAGCGTTGTTGTTTTTATTGAATAAGAAGCTATGGTTTTTTAAGTGATCATCAGCGTTACAAAATACCACATTGAAAACCATGCGCTTGTAAAGTTGTTCAATGTCTTGATAAGGAACTTTTAGATATAAACCTAAATCAAATATATTTTCATAACTTGATTGTATAGGATCTTTGAAATCCCAACCTGTTAATCCTGAAACTGTTAAAATATGTTTCTTTTCACCATTTTGTCTATCAAATCTTGTTGTACAAAAATGTTTGTCTTCAATCATGTGTGAAGGCATCATTTCAATTCCTAAAAATGAAGCATGTTTGTAGTAGGCATATTCTACCAATTCTTTATTGAAATTTTCTTCCTCATCAATCGACAATTTTACCAAATAGTGATTGAAGTCTTTGGCGTATTCAATATCCCCAGGAATGATTTCTCCGGTAGTTTTATTTTCTGAAATCAATATTTTTGGCCTTGCACCACCAGCAGAAGAACCAATTTTAAATACATTTAGTAAAGCTTCAGCATTTAATGTATTTGATTTTATATCTTTTTTACTATTTAAAACTTCTTTAACCAAAGACGTAATCTCATTCAAATTTATAGCAGTATTTGAAGAAATTTCTTTTGAAGGAAGATATTCTATTGCACCCATTCCACGATTGGAAACATAGGCAAGCTGCTCTAATACTGTAATTTGATTGAGGTTTTTATTGTTTGCTTCAAGCCATGTTTTAAAAATTATATTGCCGAATACATCTGGTAATGAATCGGCTATAAAAGGAGGTAAACCTTTGAAAGTGTCATTGTTGAATTTGTTATATACTTGTGTTTGGGATGTTTTCTTAACAATACTATGATTAGGGAATATGTTTAAGAATACATCATTGTTTAAAAAATCAGCATTGTATTGAAAATAGGTTTTCTGTTGATTTTCATCAAGTCCTATTCGGCCAATCTCTATGCCGAAGCAAGTAACGGTAATGATGTTGTTTTTTGCCATAATCAGTATAATGAAATATTGTCGTCAATCGTTGATTTTTGTGATTTGATGAAATCACTGAAATCATTTAATAAATCAAAGTGCATTAAAACCTTCAAAACAGTATCTAAAGTAGGATTATGGCCATGTTCTAGATTTTTAATTGTTCCTCTAGTTACCACTAATCGTTGGGCAAGTTCCTCTTGTGTAAGATTTTCTCTTTTACGTAATTGTTTAACAAGTTCTCCAAGTGCTTGTTTAACATCTATTATTTTAATTGGATTGATATTCATTTGGTTAATATATTGGTCAAATATACTTTTATTAACTAAAATGTATCATATAATGTTCATTTATTTTCAATTTATTAAAGTAGAAATAATATATTTCTCCCTTGTAAAAAAAGCAATGATGAAGGCTGAATATCAAAATACCTATCAAAAGTACGCTAAAAGTGTAATTTTTAAAGAAATTTAACATTGTCATTAATTTGAACTATTATAGTTTAACACTGTAAATTATTTATTTTATAAAATTCTATTTTTTCTGTCTCTCAAAGTATCTACTCTCAGGAATGTTTTTTTTAATTTTTGGTAATATCTTGTACTTCATTGAAATCTATCTGTAATGAGATAAAACTATATTTTGAAAATTAAATCCCATTGCAGATACGTTGCAATGCTTAATTGTAACATTGTATAAATATAAAAATGGATATAAAAATGGAAGATAAATTGATTTTAGAATTACTTGTTGATAGTGGCGGTATTGAAATATACAAAACTCCAGAAGCTCAATACAAAATAAAGGAAAATATTTATTTAACTTTTGAAGCTGCTTTTAATGGCATTAATTCAGTGTATAATTGTGATTTTAAAGAAATTATCCCCTTTTTAATTCCATTTTTTGTAGATCAAGAAATTAGAAGTGAATTGGCTGAATTAATTAACAAAGAAATTGAAAATTTTGAATTGGTTTTTTCTGATTCATCCTATCAAAGAAATTGGGAAATTGCTTTAAATAGAAAATTTTATAATAAGTTTTATAAAAAATCGGAAAAGCCTGAATTTGTATTGACTAATATTTTTGGAAAAGAACATAAAGAGCTTCATTTTTTGCTCGAAAAACTACTAATTGAGTTTGTAGATTTTTTCCTATTTACTAAATATTTAAAACCTGATTTAAGTGAACTACAACAGCTTTGTAAGCAACATTCTTATTCGTTTAACAACCTACTATTAGAAGAATATTTTGAAAAATTATATGGTTGGTGTATTGATGTGTCTGAGAATGCAGACCCAGAAAGCCCTCGACCTAAACTTTTTTTGGGGTATAATGGAGCACCTTCATTAAGTAGTTTAAAACCTGAAAAAGAACTATTTGATAACCAAACCATTAAAGGTTCTTTTCTAAATAGCCAAACCAACCAAAGAGAGATTTTATTTAAAGACTATTCCATACTAATTAATGAGGATACCCTAAAAGACTTAATGGAAATTACACAAGAAGATGGCGTTAAAACATACAAGCCTCTTTATAAGCTATTGCTAGAAAAGCCAAATAGTTATTTTGAAGAAGCTCATCATCAAATTAGCGGAGTTATTTATACAGATAAATTATATAATTACAGTTCTGAATTCAATAGTAAAAAGGTGTACAAGGCTCCTCATGTTTTCTTTTGGATTTTAAGCGAGGATATGTATTCGGGCAGAGACGCTTTTGATGACCCTGAACTTTGGAGAAGAATGTTTAAATGCTTTAATCTTACCTTACAAGCTGGTATTAAATACGACACCTTGCTTAAGCATGGTTATTCGCATAAAGAAGCCATGCTAATATCTGGGTTAGAAACTGAAACGCATCTTAAATTAAGAACTCTTTTAAAAGAAAAATATGCCGACAAAGATGATTTTGATGATGATTTTATAGAATAGCTTTATTGAATATTAATGAGTAGTTTCTGGATTTTATTAAAAAAGTCATCATACAAAGAATCAATTTAAGCACTCAAAATAACAATAAAAAGTACTAAATTGCATTTTCAAGGATTAGAAAAAAGACTCCACAGAGAAATTTTAATACCGAGGTTAATGAGTGGTATTGTGGATGTGGAGGAGTTGTTGTGAAAAGTGAAAGTTTAAGTTTTTAAATATTGATAAAAATGGAAAATCTTATAAAATTATATCCAATTAGTGAGTTACTAGGTGGTAAAAACTTTTTTATTCCATCATACCAACGAGGATACAGATGGTCTAAAATACAAATTGAAGATTTATTAAATGATATTTATGTTTTTGCAGTCAAACCACTTAAATCTGAAAAAGAATTTTATTGTTTACAACCTATTGTTGTAAAAGTTTGCTCTCCTAGTATAATTCAAAAAAATGATTTGAA
>JBIKPL010000356.1:0-3562 GCA_044357485.1 Cytophagales bacterium | reverse complement strand
CACTGATGTGGCTAAAACGATTGATGCACCTGTCATTCACGTGAATGGTGACAATCCTGAAGCGGTAATTTTTGCAGTGAAATTGGCCATTGAATACCGTCAAAAATTCTTGAAAGATATCTTTATTGATATGGTGTGCTATCGTCGTCATGGTCATAATGAGTCTGATGAACCGAAATTTACGCAACCATCATTGTATAACATCATTTCAAAACACCCTAACCCTAGAGAAATCTACAACAAACAGTTGATTGCTCGTGGTGATGTGGATGCGAAAATTGCTGAAAACATGGACAAACAATTCCGTGATTTATTGCAAGATCGTTTGAACTTGGTGAAACAAAAACCTTTGCCTTATACTTTCCAAAAAATGGAAAAAGAATGGCAAACCTTAAGAAGATCTAAGAAAGCTGATTTCGAAAAATCTCCTGTGACGGCTATCAAACAAGAAGTAATTGATCAAGTAGCGAAAGCCTTGATTACGATTCCTGAAGGTTTTAAGCCTATCAAACAAATCGAAAAATTATTAAAAGAAAGAGGCGAACAGTTTTTCGAAACACGTTCATTGACCTGGGCATCTGCTGAGTTATTGGCTTATGGTTCTTTGTTGATGGAAAGGAAAATTGTTAGAATTTCTGGTCAGGATGTTGGTCGTGGTACTTTTTCTCACCGTCATGCGGTATTGAAAGATGCAGAAACCAACGAACCTTATTATTCATTAAATAACATAGGTGAAAACCAAAAAAGCTTTAGAATCTATAACTCCTTGCTTTCTGAGTATGGGGTATTGGGTTTTGAATTTGGCTATGCCATGGCTAATCCTAATTCTTTGGTAATTTGGGAAGCACAATTTGGTGATTTCGCCAATGGTGCGCAGGTAATGATCGATCAGTTCGTGACTACTTGTGAAACCAAATGGCAAAACATGAACGGGTTGGTGATGTTATTGCCACACGGTTATGAAGGCCAAGGTCCAGAACACTCTTCTGCGCGTTTAGAACGTTTCTTGGAAGTTTGTGCCAACGAAAATATCGTGGTAGCGAACATTACAAAACCATCTAACTACTTCCATTTATTGCGTCGTCAATTGACTTGGGAGTTCCGTAAGCCATTGGTGGTGATGTCTCCAAAATCATTGTTACGTCATGCCCAAGTGGTGTCTTCTATCGATGAGTTTACCAAAGGTTCATTCCAAGAAATTATTGACGATACTTTTGTGGATACCAAAGCAGTAAAAAGAGTATTGCTTTGTTCTGGAAAAATCTATTATGATTTATTAGAAGAGCAACAAAAAAATGCACGCAAGGATGTGGCCATTGTTCGTTTAGAACAAATATATCCTTTGGCTGACAAACAGTTAGATGCCATCATCAAAAAATACAAAGGTGCTGAATTGATGTGGGTACAAGAAGAACCTAAAAACATGGGTGCTTGGGGCTTTATTCTACAAAACCTTTACAAAAAGGTAAACATAGATGTGATCTCCAGAGGAAATGCTTCTTCTCCTGCAACTGGTTATGCCAAAGCCCACGCTGCGGAACAATTGGATATTGTGACGAGATCGTTTAAATTATAGGTACTAGGTATTAGGTATTAAGTACAAGGGTTACCTTTTACTTAATACCTAATACTTAATACCTAATACTAATATAATTAAACCTACTTTGTACTTAATACCTTGTACCTAGTACCTTAAAAAACAAAAATATGGCTTTTGAAATGAAAGTGCCTGTTGTTGGTGAATCTATCAGTGAGGTTACCATCGCAAAATGGAATAAAAAAGACGGAGATTTTGTACAACTTGATGAGCTTTTATGCGAGTTAGAGTCTGACAAAGCGACATTCGAATTGACTGCAACGGTTGCAGGGGTACTTAAAATTGCTGCTCAAGAAGGTGAAACATTGCCTATCGGTGCATTGATTTGTACTCTTGCGGAAGGTGCACAAACGGCTGCTTCTGCTGCTCCTGCGGCTGTTGCTGCGCCAAGTGCTGCACCAACGGCTTCAGCTGCTACCGGACAAGTATTAGAAATGAAAGTGCCAAACGTGGGTGAATCTATCGCCGAAGTAACGATTGGTAATTGGAATAAAAAAGACGGAGATTTTGTAAATCAAGATGAATTGCTTTGCGAAATTGAATCAGACAAAGCAACTTTTGAATTGACTGCCGAAGCAAGTGGCGTACTTTCAATCATTGCTGCTGCTGGTACTACTTTAGCGATTGGTGCGCCAATCTGCAAAATTGCGGTAGCTACTGGTGGTGCTCCTGTGGCATCTGCGCCTGTGGCGGCTTCCTCTGCTCCAGCTCCTCAACAAGGTGGTGCAAATTATGCGGCTGGTCATGCGGCTCCGGCTGCCGCTAAAATATTAGCTGAAAAAGGCCTTGCTGCTGCGGCAGTGGCTGGTACAGGTAAAGATGGTAGAATTACAAAAGAAGATGCTGTGAATGCTCAAAAAACAGTTGCGCCAGTAGCAAGTGCTGCTCCTGCTGCTACTCCAGCCGTGGCTGGAAGTAGGGTACAAACTAGACAAAAAATGTCTCCGCTTAGAAAAACCATCGCAAGAAGATTGGTAGCGGTAAAAAATGAAACAGCCATGTTAACTACTTTTAATGAAGTTGACATGAAGCCTGTAATGGATTTAAGGTCTAAATTTAAAGACCAATTCAAAGAAAAACATGGTGTTGGTTTAGGCTTTATGTCATTCTTTACGAAAGCGGTAAGTGTCGCCTTAAAAGAATTCCCAGCTGTAAATGCGTCTATTGATGGCGATGAAATTGTTTTCAATGATTTCGCTGACATCTCTATCGCAGTTTCTGCTCCTAAAGGTTTAGTGGTTCCTGTGATCCGTAATGCGGAAGGCATGAGCTTTGATCAAATCGAAAAAGAAGTCGTAAGATTAGCCTTAAAAGCGAGAGACAATAAATTGACTATCGACGAAATGACTGGTGGTACTTTCACCATTACCAATGGTGGTATTTTCGGATCAATGTTGTCGACCCCAATTATCAACGCCCCTCAATCGGCTATTTTAGGAATGCACAACATTGTGGAACGTCCAATTGCGGTTGGTGGTCAAGTGGTAATTCGTCCTATCATGTACATTGCTTTGTCTTATGACCACAGGGTTATTGACGGACGTGAGTCTGTTGGTTTCTTGGTGAGGGTAAAACAATTGTTAGAAGATCCGACGAGGTTGTTGTTTGGGGTGTAATAGGTAATAGGTATTAGGTATTAAGTATTAGGTACAAAGTAGTGAACTTGTTTTTATTTATTAACATTTCTATTATCTTGTGCCTAATTATTTTTACTTAATATTTTTATCATGAACAAATACAAAGAACTAAAAGTCTGGCAAAATGGTGTGGAGTTAACTAAAAAAGTATATCAGTTAACCGCAACTTTTCCAACTCGAGAACAATATGGTTTAATTAGCCAAATGAATAGAAGTGCTGTGTCTATACCTTCTAATATAGCAGAAGGTGCAGGAAGAAATTCTAATGGTGAGTTTAAACAGTTTTTGGGTATCGCTGTAGGTTCTTTATTTGAATTAGAAACCCAAT
>JBIKPL010000046.1:0-12273 GCA_044357485.1 Cytophagales bacterium | reverse complement strand
CAATTAATAATTGTAAAAGAATTGTTATTTATTAAAGATATAACGGTATTTGAAGAAATTTCAAAAGTCATTACTTCATTGCTGAATATGCTTTTTAAATTAAAACTATCAATCAAATAAACAAATCAAAGTCACGGTACTTAATACCTTGTACCTAATACTTTGTACTTTCGAATATGTCTTACGATGTAGTAATTATTGGTGCCGGCCCTGGAGGGTACGTAGCCGCAATTCGTTGTGCACAACTAGGCTTGAAAACTGCTTTGGTTGAAAAATACGACACATTAGGTGGAACTTGCCTTAACGTAGGTTGTATTCCTTCAAAAGCATTGCTCGATTCTTCAGAACATTACCATAATGCCACCCATACTTTTGCCACGCATGGTATTGATGTGAAAGAAGTAAAAGTAAACTTAGCACAAATGATTCAGCGCAAGCGCGATGTGGTAAGTCAAACGTGTGATGGCATCAAGTTTTTGATGAAAAAAAACAAGATTGATGTATTGCATGGCTTGGGTGCTTTTGTAGATAAAAATACCATCAAAGTAACGGCTTCAGACGGAACGGCTAAAGACATTACGACTAAAAATACCATCATTGCTACGGGGTCAAAACCTACCAGTTTCCCTTTTTTACCTGTCGATAAAAAAAGAATCATTACTTCCACTGAAGCTTTAGAATTGAAAGAGGTTCCTAAACACCTTATCGTAATTGGTGGTGGGGTAATCGGATTGGAATTAGGTTCTGTATATGCGCGTTTGGGTGCTAAAGTGACGGTAGTAGAATATGCTCCGGCCATCATTAGTACCATGGACAGCAGTTTGGGCAAAGAACTTCAAAAAGTTTTGACCAAACTTGGCTTTGAATTTAAATTGAGCCACAAAGTAACTGGTGCTGTGGTCAAAGGCAAAGAAGTAGTAGTTACAGCAGAAGATGCTTCAGGAAAAGCGATTGAAATTAAAGGCGATTATTGTTTGGTTGCTGTAGGTAGAAGTGCTTTTACCAACGGATTAGGCCTTGAAAATGTAGGCATTAAAACGGATAACAGAGGTAAAGTGGAAGTGGATGCACATTTGCAAACTTCTGTACCGGGTATCTATGCTATTGGTGATGTCGTAAAAGGAGCGATGTTGGCGCATAAAGCAGAAGAAGAAGGAACATTTGTAGCAGAGACCATTGCAGGTCAAAAACCACATATCAATTATAATTTAATTCCAGGGGTTGTTTATACTTGGCCAGAGGTAGCCGCTGTTGGTTATACCGAAGAGCAATTGAAAGAACAAGGACGTGCTTATAAAACGGGTTCATTTCCATTCAAAGCTTCTGGAAGAGCCAGAGCAAGTATGGATTTAGACGGTTTTGTAAAAGTATTGGCCGATAAAAATACAGATGAAATTTTGGGCGTGCACATGATCGGACCACGTGTAGCAGACATGATTGCTGAAGCAGTAGTTGCCATGGAATTCCGTGCTTCTGCTGAAGATGTATCACGTATGTCTCACGCGCATCCAACGTTCACAGAGTCGTTCAAAGAAGCGTGTTTAGCCGCAACGGAAAACAGGGCTTTGCATATGTAGTCTAGTTTAGGGTTTAGAGTTTATACTTAATACCTAATACTTAGTACCTATTACCAACCATAATTATTCATAAAGCAAAAAAGGCGAGGAACATTCCTCGCCTTTTTTTATGCCCAATAGTCTGTACTCTGTACTTTGTACTTAATACCTTGTACCCTGTACTCTGTACCTAATACCTAAAAAAACTACTTCACAATCACCACCTGTTTTGTGGTAGTGTAGGATGGAGCAGCAATTTTTAATACATATACGCCACTAGCGAAATCACTGGTAGAGATACTTGATTCGGTACCCTCAATAGCCTTGCTTGCGACTACATTTCCGTGTAGGTCTGTAAGTGAAATAGTGCCATTTACGGCAGCAGATAAGCTAATGTTTACCATGTCTTTTGCAGGGTTTGGATACACGGTTAAAGAGGATGTGCTTGTTTTATCAATGCCAGTAACGGTAATTGAATAACAAGCCGTAGTGTCAGCACAATCATTGGTGGTCACAATAGCCGCATAATTACCTGTTGCTGTTGGCGTAAACACCTTGGTTGTTGCACCTTCAACAATGCTATTGTCTTCACAATTGATCCATTGGTAAGTGGCATCGATTTGGTCTGCTTCTAAAGTAGTAGCAGAAGTGCTAACGGTAAGTACAAATGGATGTACGGTTACCAATGCCAAGTCAGAAGTGTCGGCACCACAAATATTGCTTGCAACCACACCAATGTTGATACCATTCATTTCTGACGCAAGATTGATGTCGATGTATTCAAACCCTTGTTCTGTGTGTACAATTTTATCGCCTGCTTTTCCAAACCATAGGTAAGAGATATTGTCTCCCGTAGCAGTAACGGTAAATCTTTCATTGCTTTCGCCACAAACATTCACACTCGTTGGAGAAGCAGTAATTGTTGGTGCAGGACCGTTTACATGTGCTATCACTTCTGTTTGTTCAGAAGTACAAGCACCAAATACATTTTCTACAAAAAAGCTAGTGGTTTGAGATATTAGAGGCGTAATAAAAGAGGCTCCTTCTCCTAAATAATCTCCCGCTTCGTTTCTCCAAACATGTTTTAAGCAGGCTTGACAATCATCCTGACGAGCCACATAAGAAGTTGGATGGTAGATGCTTAATTTAGATATGCCTTCTCCACATATAGCGCTATCAGAAGCGAAAGGTTTGTAGGCATGAATTACTTCTGCTAACACAGAGGTTAAAGGAGAAACACAACCCATGAACGACATTGTTACTGTATATTCGGTATTGTAGTGTAGGATTGGGGTAGTCAACATTGCTTCTGTAGATACGATTTCATCATTCGCATTTTTCCACACATAATCATTTTGATCACAATTTCCCCTACAATTTTTTCTTACAGGAACTTGAGCGGTAAAGGTGAATGTGCCAGAATCGCATTGTGCTTCTTGACTAGCTAATACAAATGGAGTTGGCATATTAATTACATCAGCATACACCGGAATTCTTTTTGACTCACACCCTAAATATGAAATTGCAGCATAATAAGTAGTAGAATTATCTAGGATTGGTGTTTCAAAAACCATCCCTGTTCCTACTGGAACTACCGCTTGAGCAACGTCATACCAATTGATCACAGGATTAATGTCTTCTTTTGTTCTTTGTGGAGGCGATATGGCATGCAACTTTACTTTTCCTGAACCACAAACCATGCTGTCGGTTACCGATGGAACCTCTACGTGTTTAATGTTTGCGATTGTCGACAAAGTGTCTGGGTTGCAACCGTCTATCGTTCTAATTAATTTATAACCAGTAGTGCCGTATAGTGTTGGTGTTTGGTATTCGGTACCATCAATTAAGAAATTATAATCAGCATCAGTCCAAAAATAATTGATATAGCCATATTTTTTTGTTCTGCCGATGTTGTTATTGATGCTTAATAATACCGCACCTGAATCACAAGGTTCTGCAGAGGCTATAATGGTAGGCATCGTTGGTTTGATGATTACATTTGCCATCACCGCTACTTTAGGCGATTCACAACCCATGTAGCTCATAGAAGCAAAATAAGTGGTGGGTGCATCAATTACTGGTGTAACAAATAATTCTCCATTGGCGATTATTGAACCATCAACGGCATCATACCAATTGAGAGCAGGAAGTAATTCTTTTGTTCTTTGTATAGGAAATTCGGCGTGTAATCTTACCTTTCCTGCGCCACAAATGATGCTGTCGGTCACAAAAGGACTAGGTATGTTGTTTATAACTAAATCAACATTTGTCGCTTCAGAAGTACAACCATTTAAGGATGCCGTTACGCTATAATATGTAGAATTGAATAATTTTGGTGTTTGAAAATCAGCGTCATTATATACAGAATCGCTGTTTGCATTTCTCCATAAATAGGTATTGTTGTCGCCACATCCACGACAGTCCGCTTTACGGTAAGCTGGGATTTCTGCGTGTAATAAAAAGGATCCTGAATCACAAACACTGTTTTGTGCGGCCACGAAAGGTTTTGCTGGAGTATAATTTACTACTGCTGAAATGTTGGTTTTAGGTGTTTCGCAACCCATAAAGGTTTGAGAAACCGCATAAGGTGTTGTGGAGGTGATGGTTGGGGTGGTGAAACTTAATTCATTACCTACTAACTTATTGTCGGCATCATACCAGTTAAAGGTTGAGCTTGGTATAATACTGCTTCGGTCATTAAATGCAATGTTAAAAGTAACTTTTCCTTGGTCACAAATTGGTGTTGTAGTCACTAGTGGGCCAGACCAATTACATGGTATCACCTCATTACTAGGAGCACTTTCATCACTATTGAAGTCAATACCCAATGTGGTTACTGTGAAATAATAAGTCGTGCCGTTGGTTAGGTTAGGTATGTTGACGTTAATTTTGTCACCACCACTGGTATAAAATACTTGTGTGGCACCCGGATATACTGTTACAAGAAAATCGGTGTAAAGTATTTGGTCTGGGTTTGTAAATGAAACGGTGGCTTGTCCGTCACTGGCCAAAGCGCTTAAGTCTGTGACCATTGGTATGCTCCCAATCGCAAACGCTACTGCATTAATGAGCAAGAGCATTGTTAAGCTAATAGAATGTTTAATTTTAATCATACAAAATTAATTTGGTGAACTGTATTTTACTCTATTTAAGTTAGATAGGTTGTCGTTATCGCTGTTTTTTTTATTGTGTCGCCCTTGACTGTATTGCTTTTTAATTAGGGTATGCAAAACGTTACTCCTATTTTAAAAAATGTAACGACTCAGCCGTATTATTTCTAAAAATGATTTAATCCCGAAGGGATGACATTGTTGTAGTATAAAATTAATGTTTTAATCCCGAAGGGATGATATTATTGTAGTATAAAATTAATGATTTAATCCCGAAGGGATGACATTGTTGTAGTTTAAATTAATGTTTTAATCCCGAAGGGATGATATTATTGTAGTTTAAAATTAATGATTTAATCCCGAAGGGATGATATTATTATAGTATAAAATTAATGATTTAATCCCGAAGGGATGACATTGTTGTAGTATAAAATTATTGATTTAATCCCGAAGGGATGATATTATTGTAGATGATATTGTAAAAGAGAAACTCGGCCCTTTTAGTTCTGAAATATGACTTTGAAAACCAATTTAAACCATCGGTTACCTCTTCTTACTCGTCAATTTTCCTTCATAGCAAGTTGCACATAATTAACAATATGTGTTTGCAAGTAATTACTAAGCCCGAATAGTTACTATAAAATTAAATTCATCTCCAAAAGTATTGAGCACTTGGCGTGAAGGATAGGAATGAAAAGCCCGGAGCGCAGCGAGGACTTGTAATGGATAGCCTGGTCTGCCGCGGCAGACACGCCCTAAATTTTACCCTACTGAATCCTATTTTATTAATTGTTAAACTGTTTTTTAGCAGTCTTTAAATAATGTCTTTTTTATAACGAAAATTATTCAGCTATACAGCCCCAGGCTTCGATACCATCTTCCACATCGGGTAGTCGGCCTTCTAACCATTTTTTCAGGTCTTCGGGGCTAAATTCGCTGTCGTCATTTTCTATGATCCAAGATAAAAATACCTCAGGTCCTCCGTTGCCAAATGGTGCGGGTGAAACAGGGTAAAATTTAGTGGGTAACTTTTCGTCATCTGCAAGGTAATTGATGGCGTGTGCCAATTCTTGCACCACATGCCAACTGTTTTTATGAAGCACGTCTATTTTTAACTTTAACCACCAACTTCCATCATCATAACTTATGGCTTCTATAGGACTTTTGACGGCAGGTATTTTTGCTAAGAATTTTGTAAGCGTTTCCATTTTTTTGTTTATGAGGTAATTGATTTTAAGTTTAAATAAAAGTTTCTATGTAGGGTCAATTAAAGTTATTTAAATCTTTAAATTTTAGAAATTTAAGCTGTTGTTTTAGCCGTTTAAATGCAAGGGTATTGGATTCAATAAAGTGTTGGCCTAATTTTTTAAATAGCATATATAAGTTATTTATTTCGTAGGGTGTTCCGTTCGGTCGCGTGATAGGCACTCGCTTTTTTCTTGTGGTCAAATTATATCGTATTAAAAGATACCTCAATCTACAACAAAGGCAGCGATCAAACAAAGCCTCTCCCGCTAACGCAAAGCGAATTAGCCAATCATTTCAATTCAATGGAGTGGCCATTTTAGCGTAATAATTTTAAGTGCATTTACTAAAAATGACTTACCAATTATGCGGTTTGAATTTTTTAGCAGTCTCTATATCCCATAAATTTATCTACAATTTTGTAAACCTATTTTAGGACAAAACACTATGCATAAAAACATGGAATGCTGATTAAGCGGATTAGACGGAAAACCACTGATCTTTTCTTAAATTACTATACCAATCAACACTCCTCAATTACAATTCTTTGGTGGAAGTGTTTGGTGTTTTGTAAATTATGCAACAATTGATTTTTATACCTGTTTTCAATGGCAAAAGTGGTGTGGGCTCTTTCTAGGTGAATGTCGACGATGGCGGTTTCTTTGACGCCTGTGTGGAAAGTCAAAAACTTCAATACGGAACCAATATTCAAGTCATGTCTGATGCCAATATTGATGCTCATGTCAACAAGCGTTGCGTCACTTTTGTCTATCGTGATTTCCAATGGAATGGCTTCGAATCTAATCTTCAATTCGTCTTCAAAATCTTCTCTTTGGTACAATTCATCTTGTTGCAACATACAAATCGAACGACCATTTTTTCCTGCACGGGCAGTACGACCACTTCGGTTGACGTATTGTGCCGTATTGTCGGGTAAATGGTAATGTATTACAAAATCCAATGCCGCCACATCAATACCTCTTGCCGCAATATCGGTTGCAATCAACACCTGAATGCGTTTGTCTTTGAATGCCTTCATCACTTTGTCGCGCTCAAACTGATTGAGGTCGCCATACAAGGCATTGACAGCCATCGGAAAACCTGCCAGCTGTTGCTTCAATAACTTGGTTGCCGCTTGTGTACGACAAAATATGATGCCACGAGCGGTGGTGTGCTCCAACAAAAAAGCTTTCAAAAACTCAAATTTATAGCCGTATTGGTAGGCTATGTAATAGTGTTCAATGGCCGCATTAACCGCTTCTTGTGGTTGTATGTTGATTTCTGCGATACTGTTGCCCAAATATGCTGTCACCGAATCTTGCAGTGCAGGCGTAAGGGTGGAGGTGAAAAGTAATTTTCGAATAGCAGGTTTACACGCCTTTACAATTTTATCGATATCAGGTTTAAAGCCCATCGCCAACATTTCATCCGCCTCGTCGATGACTAAGAATTTGAGGTAACTTAAATCAACGGCTTTCCTAGAGAGTAAATCTAGTAATCGGCCTGGAGTGGCTACTAAAATATGTTTGGGTGTGGCTAATTTTTGAATTTGTTCTTCAATTTTTTTGCCCCCATATACTGCTTCTGTATGTATTCTGACAATGTACCTCGAAAATACAAAAAGATCCTTTGCCACTTGTTGACCCAATTCCCTCGTGGGTACTAAAATCAAGGCTTGTGTTTGTTGTAATGCTGGGTCTATTTGCTGCAAGATAGGCAGTCCGAATGCGGCCGTTTTACCCGTTCCGGTTTGAGAAATGCCAACAATATTTTGGGAGCCTTGCAGTACCAAGGGAATTATTTTTTCCTGAATTTCAGAAGGCGTTACCATGTTGTTTTCGGCCAATGATTGTAACAGCGCTTCATTTAAACCTAGGGTAGCAAATTTTATAGACATGTTGGGAGTACAGCGTAAAGAGTCTTGAGTACAGGGTTTTGGTTTCAGCACACAAGGTACTAAGTATTGACTTAAAATGGTTACAGGATGAACGTATATTACTGATGTGCTTTTATAAAAATAAATGGAACGCTTCGGATTGCTGAAGTCTAACAATCTTTTTTTATACATTACAACACAAACGTCAGTCTACTTAGGGAGGTGTTTTTGTTAATTTTTAAATTTAATCCAAGGCCCAAAGAAAGTGCTATTGATTCAATACAACTTGCTATGATTCATGGTTTTGACAAAAGTGTGACTCGTTGTTTACGTTGAGTGATGATATTAAATCTATAATTTATTGTTTTAGGACGTTTATTGTTATTGTTATTGTTGTTATTGCAAAAAAATAAAATCTAAAATGATGAATAAAACATTAAGTAAGATAATTTTATATCTATTTATTTCTTTATTGACACATATTTCAAGTGCTCAAAACTACAATGTATCTACTGTTGCTGGAAATTATTTATTAAAAGGAGTAATTGATGGGACAGGCACTGAAGCGCAGTTTTATGGACCAACTGATTTTACAGTTGATGCTAATGACAATATTTTTGTGTTGGATGACAAAAGAGTTAGGAAAATTTCTCCTACAGGTGTAGTTACTACTGTGGTAGGACCTGTTGGGGCGTATGGAAATTTTGGATATAAAGATGGTACAAGTACTACTGCCGCTTTTAAATATCCCTCAGGTATTGAAGTTGATGCAAATGGTAACTTATATATAACTGATTATGGTAATAATTGTATTCGTAAAGTTGAAACCGATGGTACCGTAAGTACAATTGCGGGATCATTGATTGGGGGGAATGACAATGGCGTTGGTTCAGATGCCAAATTTTACAATCCAGAGGATATTGTTTTAAACATTGATGGAAATTTTTACATTGTAACAAGTAATGCAATTAGAAAAATGACCCCTGCTGGTGTGGTAACCACTTTTGCTGGTTCGAATTCTAATTTAGAAGGACATACTGATGGAAAAGGTTTGCTTGCAACATTTGCTAGCGCTTCAAATATTTGTGCCGATAAGTTTGGAACGTTATATGTGCTTGAATCCTCTCGAATTAGAAAAATTACAATTGATGGTGATGTTACTACATTAGCAGGTACTGGTGTAAGTGGCTATTTAGATGGTGCAGGTAATGTTGCTAAATTTGATATGGCAAATGGTATATCCGTTGATGCAAATGGTAATTGTTATGTGTCGGATTATGGAAACACTAAAATACGTAAAGTTACTCCCGATGGTACTGTATCAACAATTGCGGGTACTGTTAAAGGATTTGCTAATGGTCCTGGCACTTCTGCTAAATTCAATTATCTATGTTCCATTTATTCGACTAAAAATGGAGATTTATTAGTTGGTGATCTTCTGAATTATAATGTTAGTAGAATTACGATTACAACAGGAATTGAGGCAGATATCTCATCTCAATTATCTTTATACCCAAATCCAACTGGTTCATTTATCAATTTGAATTTCCCTCAATCTATAATTGGGCATGTTGAAATTTATGATCTAAACGGCACTTCATTTTATGCTGAATCTTTTAATGGAGATAGGTTTATTATTCCTACTGTAAATTTAAATCAAGGAATATATATTGTAAAAGTGATGACATCGACAGCTACATATACTAGGCAAGTGACTGTTCTTAAATAGGTTTTGCCACTTTCTCCACTGCTTGTCCTCGACAGATACTCACCTTTCCGTTGGTTCACTGCTTTGGTGTGCTTCAAATGTTTAATTGTCTGAATTAAGATTATTTATTTAATCCTGTCATCTTAATTCAGACAATTAACTCCTTGGTATACACCACTGCATTAAGATGGGCACTAGCCCTACCGAAGGTATCGTTCAACCGAGATTTATGGCTTGCAGCCACCACTAAAGCTTAGTTGTTAGCGATTCGGCTTTTATTCTATTTTTCAGATATCGCAATGTACTTTTTTAATTCAGTTTGTTTTTCTGCTTGTTTTATTAAAAAGTCTGCTACGTCAGCTCTATTAATTCCGCCTATATTAATTCCTTTGAATAATTTGTTTTCAATACGGTATTTTTCTGTCAATTCCTTGTCTAATAGCCTTCCTGGTCTTACAACAGTCCAATTTAGATCTGAATTAGTGATAATTTCTTCCATTTTAGTTTTGTCAGCATAAACGTCTTTTAAAAAGTATTTAAAAAATATTTTTACAAGCCAAGAAACATAATTTTTACTTTCTCCAGCTCCAAATCCTGTAACAAAAATAAGAGGAATAGCTATTTTGTTCTCCCTGTGTATTTCAACAATTAATTTAGCAAAATCTGAAAAATGGTAGTAGCTTTCATATTCTTACCCGTTCCCAAAGTTATAATTAGTGCATCTGCGTTTTGGATTGAATTTAATAGGTCGGCTTTATTCGTTGCATCACCAAGTGTCATATTTAACGATTTTCCCCCTTCTATTCCAATTTAGATCGAGAAAGGGTCGTTATCGTATGATTTCTATTTAATCCTCTTTTTACTGTTTCTACTCCTATACCAGCCGATGCTCCTATGATTGTTATATTTATTTTTTTATTGATTTATTGATTACGGTTTTTATCTGGCGCCCAACCTTTACAAACTTGCGCATCATGCCGATTCGCAGAAGTAAATATAAAGTAAAATGGTTGGAGATTAAAGCGATACTTGTCGATTGAGACGATGGGCAGAATGCTTAAGCACAGTATTACACGCCGATTTATTTCTTCTTCGATTTTCGCTCTCGTTTTTCTAGTAGTTCTTGAGTATTAATTACTTTTCTGAATTTTATTTCTGAAAGTCCATTATATAAAACTTTGTCTCCTGTCCATAATGTGCCTTTTAAGAAAGTTGTCAAAGCGACGAATGCAATGTCGTCAAGGTCAATATTTTTAACCGTCTTTTCTGATTTAAGCCAAACACTTGCTGGAATTATAGCTTCGTCTATAAATTTGAGTTTAGCAAAAATTTGTTGTTTTGAGATTTGTAATTGTTCATCATTAAGTTTTGAAATTTTCTTGATTTTCTCCCAATGTTTATCAATTTCAAAACGCATATAGCTACAGCTATAAAATTCAAAAAATCTATCTGAATTAAATAATAGATATCCAACAGCACTATTTGAGTTTAGTAATGTGCTGAAAATGATGTTAGTGTCAACAATGACTATCATTTTATGAATTTACTGCGATTTTCTGCCCACCAAGCTTTATTTACGTCTTTCGCTAATTTGTCGACGTCAGATTGTTTAGCTTTAGATTTGTCTGTAGCTTCTTTATAGGTTAAATAATCAACAAGGTTTTGAAGCCCATTCGTGTCTACATACGATGGAAGTCTAATAATAATTTCCGAGTCTGTTCTTTGAATTACCATGACGATTTTAATTTCATATAAAAATAAGAAATTTTACTTGTCAGCCCAAATAAAAGTTAGATGTTCACTATATTGGCGCCCAACCTTTACAAACTTGCGCATCATGCCGATTCGCAGAAGTAAATATAAAGTAAAATGGTTGAAATTAAGGCGTCAAACTATTCTGCTCTTCCGAATTTACAATTCGGAAGCCCTATCGAAGGATTTGCAATCCGACATGTATAAAGTCGGATTACAAATCCTTCGATATAAATTTCGAAATTATAAATTTCGAATAGCACAAACTTTCATTTTCTAAATCTCTTACAGACAAAGTAGCAGAATGATTTTTACCTTTTCCTGTAATCTGAACATGTACTCTCTCAGGAAATGAGATATATCCACCTTTTTTAAGATAAGATTTACCCCATGCAATTCTATTGTCTATGAGTAAGTCACCCGATTTTGTTTCCTGTTTGAGTTGTTCTTCACTTAATCCAGTATAGAATTTTGTTTTAACTTCTTCAATAAGTTTTCGTGACTTATAAATATTGCCATTTTTAAGAACTTCAAGTATGGGGATAAATGTCTCGTCAAATTTTGGTATTTCTATTGATGTTCTACTATCGTTTTTATAATATGACCCTCAACGAGAATTTATACGCTTGTTCAACTCAAACTTATGCATATATCTCCCGTATACGAAAGTAATATAATACATTATACCAACAATATTTGCATACTAATTTTCCTTTTTCAGAAGGAGGCACGCATCAAAGTATTCTGTTACCAGAATATCAATATTGGCTAATTACTGTCATTAATTTGTTTTAGCGCTCATTCTATTGTTGACCAGATTTAATATCGTATACAACATGGTTACAGCCATTGAACAGTAGCCTGTTTCTGAAATGGATAAAGCATCATTTGTACCTGTACAGGGCAAACGCATTAAAAATTCATGAGTATTTTTAAATAGTCTAGATTCATGAGAGCAAATCTTTGTTTTCTTTTAATACTGCATGTTTTAGTTTTATCATTTTTAAGAATATTAAGAGCTACTTT
>JBIKPL010000187.1:0-5918 GCA_044357485.1 Cytophagales bacterium | reverse complement strand
CAGCAATGATATCATTGCACAACTTTCTCCTACTTCGTTCAAATGGTTGGGTAGGGCAGATGATGTGATTAATTCCGGTGGCGTGAAAATAATTCCGGCCCAAGTAGAAGAAAAATTGGCGGCGCTATTGTTACGCTTAGGCATTCAAAATCGTTTTTTTGTATTTCCATTGCCTCATGACACCTTAGGAAATAGTGTGAATTTATTGATAGAAGCAAACGGAATTCCTTTTGCTATACCTGCATTAAAGGAGGAAATAGTCAAGGTCTTACCTCCATTTGAAAGACCCAAGCTGATTTTTGAAATGGCTAAATTTATAGAGACGAATACTCAAAAAATAGACCGAAATAAAACGATTTCCCTTATTTCAGTGTAGGGGATAATGTTTCTTGATTGATGTAATTGTTGATAATTGTAGTGATTTTTGTTGCTCCAGCGGGTCGTAGGTGGTTATCATCTTTAAAATCAATAACCGTGAATCGCTCGTCTTTTGAGAAATCTAAATAAGGTATGCCTGCATCAGTGATATATGGATTGATTGCTTTTTTTAATTGGTCCATCACTTCTGGGGACAGTTGATTGGAATAGGTTTTGTAAAAAGGGGTGGTAATAAATACCAATTTTTTGTGGTGCTTTTTACATAAGTCAACGGTTCGTTTTAAAAAGCTGTTGTTTTTAATGAAATTAGTTTGGTCCTCAAAGGTATGTTGCATTTGATAAGTAGTATCAATGGCCATTTTGTTGTGTTTTAGGATTAAAAACCTGTCATTAAATTCATTGGTGGTAAATCCGAATTTGTTAACATTAAATTTGAAACTGTTTGGATTACAGAAATCAAAAAATATGGAAGAGAAAAATTTAATATCCCCACCAATGAGTAGTTGATTTTTTAATAAAGAAGGGGTGGTATTGTAATCGATACCATATTGATTGGCGTAGATATATGAATTCCAGGTGTTTGCAGATAAGTCAATGTAAAATCGGTGAGGCGAAATCTCATAAAATATGGTGGTTAATTTTGGCATTTGGGCAATGTATTTTTCCAAAATAAAGTAATCAATAGACATGGGTTGTCCGCCAAAAGCCAAATTGCATGATTTTTTATTGATGAAGGCAGGATTAATCGCAGATTGAATGTGCGAACTTCCTACAAACAATACCTCTACTGTATTTAAAGACTCATCTAAGTAATTTTTTTTGATACAAAAAGTAGTCTGTGTTCTAGAATACCATTCATCTAAAGCAAAAAAAGCCATTAGCGGTAAACAAAATAAGCAGAATTGAATAAGGTATTTTTTCATATCAAAATTGAAAGTAAATGAATTGCTGTTCTTCACGTGCAAAATAGATAATAGCAATGATGATGGCATAATACAGTGTCCATGAAAAAGCTTTTGGGATATTTATTTTAGCCAAGGCAAAAGTTTTTTCTCTCCCAATCCATTCAATCATCATGAAAATAATTAACAAAACTATCATCGTCGTTGGGTTGACCGTTGGGGGGCTAAATAAGGATAAATTTGCGATGCCCGCAAGGTAATGAAAAGCATGTGGTAAACTTTCGGACCTGAAAAATATCCATGCCAAAACGGTTAAACCAAAAGTGCTTACCATTGCGAAAACCTCTTTGAGGGTTGGGAAGTATTTTCCTTTGGCAACAATTTCAAGATGGTTTCTATTGGTTTTGAAAATGATGGATGGCATAATATAAAGGGCATTTAACAAACCCCAAACCAAGAAGGTCCAGTTGGCACCATGCCAAAAACCACTTACTAAAAAGATAATTAACGTATTTCTTATTTTAGCCCATTGGTTGCCCTTGCTTCCTCCTAAAGGAATATAGAGGTAATCTTTGAACCAGGTAGACAAAGAAATGTGCCATCTTCGCCAGAATTCAGCGATGTCCCTAGAAAAGTAAGGGAAGGCAAAGTTTTTTAATAATTCAATACCAAATAACCTTGCGGTACCTAAGGCGATGTCGGAATAGCCTGAGAAGTCGCCATAGATTTGAAAAGCAAAAAATACTGCGCCAAGCAACAGGGTACTGCCTGAATAATCTTGGTAATGGTCAAATATCAAGTTGGTATACACCGCACATTGGTCTGCGATGACAATTTTTTTGAACAATCCCCATAATATTTGCCTTGATCCATCCACGGCATTGCTATAAGTTAATACTCTTTTGTGCTTAATTTGAGGTAAAAGGTGGGTGGCTCTTTCAATTGGGCCTGCAACCAATAGGGGGAAAAAGCTTACAAATACTGCATAATCAATAAAATTTTCTTCGGCTTTAATTCTTGATTTGTAAATGTCTATGACATAAGACAAGCCATGGAAAGTGTAAAATGAAATACCTACTGGCAATATTACCTTTAGGGTCCATGGGTTTACCTGTAACCCGACATTTGAAATGGCATTGGCAAAAGAGGCCGCAAAAAAATTATAGTATTTAAATATGCCTAGAAACCCTAGATTGATACCAATACTTAACCAAAACCATATTTTTTTCTCTGCAATTTTAGTGGTGTTCGCTATTTTTAATCCCGTATAGAAGTCTAATCCCGTGGAAAAAAGTAACAAAAATAGAAATCGCCAATCCCAACAAGCATAGAAAAAATAGCTGGCGGCAAGCAATAGTATGTTTTGAAGTTTTAAATTTTTATTGACAACAAACCAATAGAGTAGAAATACTATTGGTAAGAATATCGCAAAATTGACGGAGTTAAAAAACATTTTTTGTGTATGGTAGTAGGTCTGGGTGTTGATGACGACTGGATATTCGCCCTGTAAATTCAAAAATAATCAAATTTGCGGTAATTTAAAACCATAATGTTAGATGAGTTTATTAAAATACAACATAATACATTTTATAGCCGTGATTTTCCTGTCTGTTGATTGATGAAGAAGTAATTTATGGTGCATCGTACTTGTGTTTGAGCAAAGTTTAGCGGAGGTTCTATAAATGGTATGTTGGTTAATGTGTTTATAATGAGTTGATTGTTGTCTGCTATGCCAATGTTTTTGTTTTTCTGAAGGATTGTCATTCATTTACTAAAACTAATTGCCTAGAATGTTCGTTAACGATTCAAAATCTACAACCATGAACGAGGTTTATATCATCAGTGCAGTTCGAACACCAATAGGAAGTTTCGGGGGAAGTTTAGCAGCCGTTTCGGCGACACAACTTGGGGCAGCAGCCATTAAAGGGGCTATTCAAAAAGCCAAAATAAATCCCAAAGAGGTAGAGGAAGTATTGATGGGCAATGTATTGTCTGCCAATCTTGGTCAAGCGCCTGCTCGCCAAGCAGCACTTTTAGCGGGTTTGTCGAATGAAGTAATTTGTACCACGGTAAATAAAGTATGCGCCTCAGGCAGCAAGGCCATTATGCTTGGAGCGATGACGATTATGACCGGCAATGCAGATGTGGTGATTGCTGGAGGAATGGAAAGTATGAGTAATGTGCCATTTTATGTCGACAAAGCCAGGTTCGGTTTCAAATTAGGACACGGTACCTTTACAGACGGTTTGCTTAAAGACGGACTTTGGGACGTATATAATAATTACCACATGGGTAATGCTGCCGAAGCTACGGCCAAAGCCATGAACATTAGCCGTGAAATGCAAGATGCATTTGCCATTGAATCTTACAAAAGAGCGATTTCGGCTAATCAGAATCAGTATTTTAAAGATGAAATAGTTGAAGTAGAAATACCTCAAAAAGGGAAAGATTCTGTTTTTGTATCGGAAGATGAGGAATATAAAACAGTGAATTTTGAAAAAATACCTTTGCTAAAAACGGTATTCGAAAAGGAGGGTACCATTACGGCAGCCAATGCGTCTACTTTGAATGACGGTGCCTCTGCATTGGTGCTCATGAGCAAAGCCAAAGCGGAAGCCTTGGGCTTGAAACCCATTGCTAAAATTATTGGTTTTGCAGATGCCGCTCAAGCACCTGCGCTTTTTACCACCTCTCCATCTATTGCTATTCCCAAAGCCATCAAAAATGCAGGCATTAGTAAATACGATGTTGACTATTATGAAATAAATGAAGCTTTTTCAGCCGTTTCTTTAGCAAATAATATAGCATTGAACTTAAATCCAGAAAAAGTTAATACTTTTGGTGGAGCTGTCGCCATGGGACATCCATTAGGAAGCTCAGGCGCAAGAATTGTTTGTACCTTAATTAATGTATTAGCAAAAAAAGGCGCTAAAATTGGCGTTACCGGAATTTGTAATGGGGGAGGTGGTGCTTCAGCTATCGTGATTGAAAGAATGTAATTTATGATTAAATGTAAATACATATTATTTTTATGTTTGTGGGGCTGTACTTTCATTGGTGCTTTTGCACAAGTGCGTGTATTGACTTGGACTGATTCCACTAAAAATGTGATCAAAGAAGAATTTTATATTCGTTCTATTCAAGACAGTACCAAAGAAGGATTGTATAAAAGTTTTTATGCCAATGGCAAAATAGCATCCATGGCTTTTTTTAAGCAGGGTAAAAATGATAGCTTGTACACTGAATTTTATGAGAATGGTAAAATTAAATTAACCATTCCATTTAAAGATAATAAAAGACATGGGGCATTGTTGATTTTTGATCCTGAAGGTAAAATAACCCAAAAAGGTAACTATTTACAAGATTCATTAATCGGAGATTTTACAACATATTATCCCGATGGAAATATCAAAACAGCATGTGCCTTTAAAAAATCGCAAATAGAGGGCTTACTAAAAAACTATTATGTAGGGGGCACCTTGAAAAGTGAGGCCAATTACAAAGCCAATAAACCCAATGGTTTAACCAAAACCTATTATCCTTCAGGTATCCTTAAAACGGAAGAAAATTACAAAGCGGGTATTCTCCATGGTTTCTTTAGAACGTTTCATCCCAACGGGAAATTAGATACTGAATCAGAAAATAAAGAAGGGTCTAAAAATGGAACATACCGTACTTTTAATGCCAATGGGGCGCTTTTAATCGAAGGGAATTTGGTTGATGGTATTCCTCATGGGAAAACAAAATCCTATTATGAAACAGGCATCAATAAAAATGTTTTCACTTACAATTATGGTAAAAAAGAAGGCAAATGTTTGATGTATTTTGACAATGGGAAAATCAAAGAAAAGGCCATTTATAAAAAATCTGAAACGGAAGTGTCGATTAAAAGCTATTATCCAAATGGTAAATTAAAACAAAAATATTCCTTGTTAAATGGTAGTAAAGAGGGAGAATGTATCAGTTATTTTGAAGCAGGATGTAAATCAACCATTGAAAATTTTAAACAAAATAAGCTCGTAGGAGAAAGACTGATTTATGACGAAAGTAAACACTTGTTAGCCAAAGAAAATTACAATGTGGCGGGTAAGAAAAACGGAATGAATTATGATTATTATCCCACTACAGGTAAAGTAAAGACGTCTACTAGCTATAAGGCAAGTTTAAAACATGGCGCTTTTAAATCTTTTTCGGCAACAGGTGTTAAATTATCGGAAGGTGAATATTATAACAATTTACAACACGGCAAGTGGGTATATTACAATGAAGATGGCAGCATATTAAAAACTGAAAATTACCGAATGGGTACTTTGTTAGGCGGTTCATAACCTGATATTGTAAGTAAAAAACAATTAAATTACCATAATGTCGAACAAAGAAAAGATTTTAATATTTATCCTCGCCAGTATCAACTTTACCAATATTGTTGATTTTATGATTATGTTACCTTTAGGACCTTCTTTGATGAGGATTTTTAAAGTGACAGACCAAGAATTTGCTTATGTAGTGTCCGCTTATGCCATTAGTGCATTTGTGAGTGGCTTTGCAGCCGCTTTTTTTGTGGATAATTTTGATAGAAAAAAACTACTTATTTTTGCTTATTCAGGTTTTATAATCGGTACGTTTGCGTGTGGTATG
>JBIKPL010000186.1:0-5935 GCA_044357485.1 Cytophagales bacterium | reverse complement strand
CCGGAAGTCGATCGCATGGAAGTGAAGAAGATACCCAAGTATTGGCCCAATATGACATTGAAAATTTTGTAAGCATGGGCAGTTCCCTGAAATTTTGTTTGGTTGCCACAGGTGAAGCCGACATTTATTATAGAAGTGGACCCACCATGGAATGGGATACCGCCGCAGGACAAGCCATCTTGAAAGCAGCAGGAGGATCCGTAACCCATTTGTCAGGAGAAGAATTTAAATACAACAAAGAAAATCTACTGAATACAGGATTTATGTGCAAATCAGCTGGGTTGAAAACTTTGTGAGTTTTGAGTGTTTAGTGTTGAATGTTTAGTAAAAGACATTTATAGTTGATTGATACTTAATTAGATCAAAACCAATATCCTTTAAACTAAATGTGCTATTTAATAGAACAAATGTATCAAATGAACATTAAAACATATAAAATTATATTGCTGCTCCTGCTTTTTGGTATGCCTGTTTTTGCTCAAGAAAATTTAAGCTTGGCGCAGGCTATTGCAAGGTGTTTGCAAAATAATTACCAAATTAAAATTGCAGTTGCCAACAAAGAAGTTGCTTCCAACAACAATACTTGGGGAAATGCCGGAAAATATCCTGCGATTACTTTTGTTGCTTCAGAGGCCAATAATTTAATAAACCAAGTGCCGGTAAATCCATTCGCTTTGGGTGGGGTGTTAATGACTGGCAATTTAAATACTCAAATAGATTTGGGTTGGACCATTTTTAACGGTTACAGGGTTTCTATTCAAAAAAACAATTTAGAAAAACTGACTTACCTGAGTGAAGGAAATGTGCAGTTGGTGATTCAGGCACAAATTCAATCGTTGATGATGGCGTATCATTTGGCGATTTTTGAAAAGGAGAAATTGCACCTTCGTCAAAAAGTATTGCAACTTTCAAAACACAGGTTACTGTACGTTGAAGCCAAACAAGCTTATGGACAAGCCAATCGTTTTGATTATTTACAAGAAAAAAATGGGCTTTTAAGTGATTCTTCGAATTTGATTTTGCAAGAATTGAGCTATAAAAATGCCCTTAAAAACATGAATTTGTTTATGGGTGAAGCGGTAAATACCCAATTTTTACTGACCGATACGTTACATTATTCCAATAAAAATTTTGAGTACGCAGACTTGGAATCCAAATTGTTGGAAAATAACCAACTCCTCAAAAATCAATTGTTAAATGAGGCTTTGTTGAAAACCAATACCAGTTTGGCCAAAACGCAATTGTATCCCAGCTTGACTTTAAATGCTGGCTTAAATAGCAATGTAAACAGTTTGACCGGCATTCGTTTGTCTGATTCCAAGTACCAATCTTATGAAGGCAAAACGGCGTTTGGGTACAGTTATGGCGCTTACCTGAACCTGAATTTAAGGTATACTATTTTCAATGGCGGGCAGGTGAAACGTAATATTCAAAATGCTTTGGTGCAAGAAAAAATTGCTTCACTGACTTTGCAGGATTTACAAATCAGTGCCAAAAACAGTTTGTCTAAAAGCTTAGAGCAGTACGATTTTAGAAAGTTATTGGTGAATATTGCGCAAGAAAATTTGGCTACTGCCAACCTTAATATTCAAATGGCCGAAGAAAGGTATAAAAATGGCTTACTCAATTCTGTAGAAATCAGAACCGTGCAACTCAATTATTTAGCGATAGCCTTAAATAAACTGGATGCGGTTTTGGATGTCATAGAAGCAGAAACAGAGTTGTTAAGACTTATAGGAGGAATCGTGACGCCCTAAATTTTGTGCTAGGGTTTAAATGAACATGGGTACAATCAAACTGTTATGTTTAAGAGTACCCATGGTATAAGTATGCTTTCTTTAGTATTTAAATCGTCAATCGGCTTACTTTTTTTTCCACTTCAGTTTTTTGTTTTTTATTGCTTCTTGTTCTTTTTCAGCATCTTTGAGCAAAGCACGCCAGTTTTCTTTTACTTCTTCGGTAAATACCAAGGTATCTTTGTATTCCCCTTTGTCCATTTCAATCACCTTTATAGGCTTTCCTACAAATTCTTCTATTTCTTTCAGGATTGGTTCTTCTTCTTTGCTACAAAAAGAAACCGCAAATCCCCTTGCGACCCCTCTACCTGTTCTGCCAACGCGGTGAACATAATTTTCGGATACGTCGGGTAAATCATAATTGACTACATATTCTACATTGGCGATGTCAATTCCTCTAGCGCTGATATCGGTGGCAATGAGAATATTGACGGAACCTTCTTTGAATGCTTGCATTACCGTTAAACGGTCTTCTTGTTCTTTTCCTCCGTGCATGGTTACGGTTTTGATGCCGACACGTTCCATGGCCAAATGCACCCTTTCACAACGCACTTTGGTACGCACAAAAACGAGAATTCTGCTTTCAGGATTTTCTTTAATCATTCTTTCTAAGAAAAACCTTTTGTCGTCCATTTCAATAAAGGCCACAGAGTGATCAACATTTTTCGAAATAGGGTCTTTAGGGGAAATCTGTATTCTTATGGGTTTATTGACTAATTCATAAGCCAAATCTTTGATGACAGGGGTAATGGTCGCGGAGAAAAATAGGGTTTGATGTCTTTTAGGTAAAAATTTAATAACATCATGAATGTCTTTATTGAATCCCAAATCAAGCATGTGATCGGCTTCATCCAAAACCAATATTTCTGTTTTGGTGATTTTAAGATGACCTTGATAAATAAGGTCAAACATACGACCTGGCGTTGAAACCAATACATCTACACCACTTTGAAGTTTGGCGATTTGTGGGGCTTGGTCTACTCCTCCCACCAAAGACATCACCGTAATGTCCGTAAATCTCGCAAGCTTTTCAAAAACTTCTGAAATTTGAATAGAAAGTTCTCGCGTAGGAACCATCACAAGACATTTGACCCCCTTGTTACGCGAATTTCTTTTGATTTCGGTAATGATATGCAATACCGGAATGGCAAAAGCGGCAGTTTTACCTGTGCCAGTTTGGGCAATGGCCAACACATCTTCTCCTGCTAAAATAGGGGTAATGGCCCTGTGCTGAATATCCGTTGGGCGTTTAAAACCTTGTTCTTCTAAACTTCTTTTTATGGCAGGATGAATGTTGTATGCTTCGAATTTCATGCTTGGTCTATTGGTCTAATAAGCAACCTCCAAGGTAGGCATATTAAAGTTTAGGTCAAATGTTTAATACGAAAAGCTAATGTGTCACCATGTTACAGCGCAATGCTACCTATTAATATGCTTTACATGACCACCCGGAGGTAAATTAAATGAAGGGCAGTGGGTAACACTTTTTTTCTTTAGGGCTGTTTTTCTTGAAGCACAACTACAAAATAGAGTACAAACAAGTATTATAAAGAATGCTTTCGCCATTGGATGAAAATTATAGATGAATAGATAATTTAGGTTTTCAACGGTAGATCTTTATAAAGGTTGTTATTTGTTTTAAATTTTGATAGTGAAAATATTGATTATTGTTTTTAATCTTAAATAAGGCATTTTTGGGTGGGATTAGTGGTGTAGTTTTATTAATTTTCCATGATTAATTATTATTGATGTTAAAATTATTACTTAAATTATGAACACCTCTCTCATTTCAACAGTGTTTTTGCCATTGGCGTTAGCCATTATTATGTTTGGTTTAGGCTTGGCCTTATCAATAGCTGATTTTAAAAGAATAGTAATATTTCCTAAGGCAGTATTTGTAGGGGCTGTCACTCAATTGGTATTATTGCCTTTGCTAGGCTTTGGGATTGCTTATTTTATGTTGTCTTCATCTCCAGAATTGGCTGTTGGCTTAATTATTTTGGCCATGTGTCCAGGCGGACCTACCTCTAATTTGTTGACTCATTTAGGAAATGGTGATACGGCTTTGTGTATTACCTTAACGGCCATTTCTAGTATAGTGAAAATTTTTACTATTCCGATTATGGTCAATCTTGCCATTGGAATTTTTATGAAACAAGCTGTTGATGTGCATTTGGAAGTTTCAAGTACCATTGTTAAAATAGTAGCCATTACCATTGTTCCGGCAGGTTTGGGGATGTTGATAAAATCTCAGTTTAACAATTTTGCCAATGCCGCTCAAAAACCTGTAAAAATAATGTCGGCCATTTTTTTAGTATTGATTATTGTGGCAGCGGTTTTAAAAGAAAAGGCAAACATCGCTGAGTTTTTTATGCAAGCTGGTCCTGCAGCACTACTATTAAATGTATTAGGTATGGCCATTGGCTATGTCTTGCCGAAAATATTTAACCTTAATGCCGGACAACAATTGACCATAAGCATAGAAACAAGCATTCAAAATGGCACCTTGGCAATTGGTATTGCAAGCAGTCCGTTGATGTTAAATAATTCAACCATGGCAATACCCGCGGCTGTTTATAGTATTATTATGTTTATTACCGCAGGCGTCTTTATTTCATTTTTAAACAGAAGAAACAAAGGCTAAAGCAATGATATGGTAAATTTCAATACTGATCCCAAATGCTACGTTCACAGTATATTGTGATATCAGGATAAGAAGACCTAAAAAAAGAGAGCCGATATCACTATCGGCTCTCTTTTTTTTAGGTTATGATTTAATTTACCACTGTTGGTTGTAAACCATCACTGCCTTGTATAAGTTTTTAGAGATTTTATTGTTATACGCAAAGCTTGTGCTTGATATTACAATCCCTGCGATGGCTACTGGAATGGCTGGTAAAACGGCTCCAACGGCAGGCACTGTAAATGATAACAAGAATCCTGGTACTGCTATAATAATACCGCTGTACAATATTATTTTTTGTGATGTTTTTGCCCTCAGGTGTTTTTTAGCAAATTTATTGGCTTCCGCATTGTCCGTAAACAGTGTTTTTACTACGCTATTAGAGTATTTAACAAAAGGACCATCACCTTTTTTAAAGAAATAATTGTTGACCGTTTGTTTGTAAGGTCTGTCGTTATATACATTTAATTTTGGCCCAGTTAAACCTTCTACTTCGAAATACCAGGTGTTTTCAAATGAAATTCCTTTCTGTACTTCATTTTTATAGTTTTTAATAATAATGGTTTCGGTTTGGTCAGCATAAATTCGCTCACAATTATTTTTGAAAATAAAAGGCTTTCCTGTTACTTCATCACTATAAAATTCAGAACGTAAAGTTTCTGTTGTTTTATCAGTATAAGTAATCAAAACTTCGAATTCATCTTGTTTGTCTTTAGCATCCGAATTGCTTGGTTCTTGAGCGAAAGCCGAAAGGTTAATGATGAACAGTATAATTAAAGTAATAATTGTACTCGGATATTTTAAATAAGAATTGCTTTTCATAATTAAGGAATTGTTTAACATTGTTGCATTATACGAAAAATTAAATTGAAGTTTCAAAAAATGATGTTAATTTTAAAAACAAAGATAAAATAATTAACGTAAACTGAATTATGCATAAATTATTCTTGCTTTCTGGAGCCATATTAGGAGGATTAGGCGTAGCAATAGGAGCCTTCGGGGCGCATAAGCTTAAACCATTTCTTTTAGCGAACAATAAATTAGCTATTTTTGAAACAGGTGTACATTATCAGTTTTACCATGCCTTGGCCTTATTACTCGTTGGCATACTTGCAGAAAAAATTGATCATCCTTCTGTTCATTATGCTGGTTATGCAATGCTTTTGGGGACCATAATCTTTTCATTTTCATTATATGCTTTGTGCTTGACGGGTATTACAAAGTTAGGGGCAATAACACCAATAGGTGGGGTATTATTAATTCTTGGTTGGGTTAGTTTGTTGATAGGCATCATTAAAAAGATATAAAGATTTTGAAAAAATTTATTGATACATACAAACTAGAATTTAAGGCTACCACACAATTATGTCTTCCTATTATTGTGGCTCAGGTAGGGTCGGTATTGATGGGGGTTTCAAACAGCGTAATGATTGGAAAACTTGGGGCTACTTCATTG
>JBIKPL010000185.1:0-5964 GCA_044357485.1 Cytophagales bacterium | reverse complement strand
TACCCTTAATAATTGGTTTAGAAATTATGTTTTTTATGCAATAGCTAAAAATTATAAGAAACAATGGCAATTAGACGTTGTAACAATTTTTACATTTATTTTAATTGGATTGTGGCATGGATTTGCTTTTTCATTTGTCCTGTGGGGATTAGTAAATGGAATTTGGTTTATTACCGAAAAATATGCCAAAAAACATTTCGAATGGATTCCTGTTTTAATTAGAAATTATCTTGGTATATTATACCATATAACCATCTCATCAATGGTGGCTTTACTATTTAGGAGCCAGTCTATTGTCAAATCAATGAATAGTTTGTTTGATTTTAATGAATTGAAAATTAATAAAATTGATATTTCAGTTGGAGCAATTATATCATTTATAATAATGGATTCACTCTACCGATATGCCAACGGCAAGCCTATAGAAGTGTTTATCGGAAACTTTTCTACCTCTCAAAGGTGGGCACTGTATTTTGTGTTAACATTTGCAATAATCACATGGCAAATAGGCGAAAGTGACTTCTATTATTTCAAGTTTTAGTATGAAAAATGTAATATTAAAATTATTGTTTTTTGGAGCAATTACTATGCTAGTGGGTATAGGTGGCAGGTATGGAATATTACAATACATTTCACATAAATATTCGAGCGCTATTTTTAATAAAAAAATCAATCCTCAATGTATCTTCATTGGAAATAGCAGGGTAAACGCTGCTTTAGACGATTCGCTTTTTGCAAGTAAAATTCACGATTTCGAAATTCACAATTATGCTATTTGGGGAGTTCCATTTAATTACACCTTAAAAATCATTGAAAAACTATCTGCACAAACATCAAATAGCGTATTTTACATTGAGTTATCGCAAATGCACACAACCCTTCACTTTATGACATATTCATTGTTGAATATTGAAGAGCAGACCGATGCAACATTAAATTTTTATCGAAATTATAATATTAACACCTTTAATCAAGCCAAAACACTCGTCTACGAATCTACTAACTTATTGCATACCGTAATAGCTTCGTCAAAATATTACAACACGCTTCGTGGCAACATTCAATACGATCATGCTCCAAAGCATTCCGAACTTACTGAAATTTACAAAGGACCAACCTATATTATAGCCAATCAAAATGATTACAACAATAACATTGATTCAACATTAAGCAAGCAATACATTTCATTGATTAATAAACACATAAAACTATTTGACTTAAATAAAAATAAATTATACTTTATGCTTCCTGTTACATTTAATACAAATGCAGAACGAATTTCAATAACTAACATTTTTAATCAAATACCCAATAGCAATAAAGTAGTCTATTCCCAAAAGTTTTTTAAGGCAATTAACAATAGAAATAACTTAAACGATCGTATGCATCTAAACACACAAGGAAGTATTATTTTTACAAATGAAATGATTGAACAATTTAAAAATCGCCATTAAAACACGCAACCATGTATATACACAGCAGTTTATGGTGAGGTAAGGGTGAATTATTAAATTGTAGCACCCCGTTCGGTGGCATTCAAAAAAAATCCCGACGATGATGAATTTACCACGGCCGGGATTTATTGAAAATAAACTTAATTTATTGTATCGTTTTCAGTGAACTGCCATCAGCATATTTGATAATCACTAAGCCTTGGTAAGTTTGTGATACCGCTTGGCCTTGCAGGTTGTAAATGTTGATGATTGTTTTAGTTAGCTTATTGAAATTGTTCTCAATACCTGTATTATTAATACAATTTTCGCTAAATATTGTAGCAGAATCTTTACTCCAATAATATTTATTTTGAGCATATAATGCCCCTACACAAGTTAAATTAGGGTTTCCTATACAATTCAAATGTGTTAACGCTACATTTTTACTCACGTCTAAACTTGTAAGTTGATTACGATAACAATCAATTGCAATTAAAGATGTAGCGTCACTTACCTCTAAGTTTGTGAGTTGATTATCATTACAACGAAGAAAATTTAATCCTTTAGCACCACTTATTTTTAAATCAACAATTTTATTTTCATCACATTCTAGAGATTTCAAAAGGGTGTTTTTACTAATATCTAAAGTAGTGAGCTGATTATTACTGCCACTTAAACCTGTTAAAGCTACATTTTTACTCACGTCTAAACTAGTGAGCTGATTTCTATAACAACTAAGTTCTCTTAACACTGCTGATTCACTAATATTTAAATTAATGAGTTGATTAAAGGCACAATAAAGTTTCTCTAAAGCGGTGGTTCCAGTAACATTTAAATTTACGAGTTGATTATGCTCACAATAAAGAGTTGTTAAAGAAGACTTATTACTCACGTCTAAACTTTCGAGTTGATTATTATCACAATAAAGAATATTTAAAGCGGCAGTACCTGTTAAGTCTAAACTTGTGAGTAGGTTATCGCTACATTCAAGACTTGTTAAAGCGGTAGCCCCATTAACATTTAAACTAATCAGTTGATTATCGCCACAATCAAGACTTGTTAAAGTTGAATTTTTATCAACAGCTAAACTTGTAAGATTATTATAACTACAATCAATCGTATTTAAAGTGGAGGCGCCTATTAAGTTTAAACTTATGAGTTTATTTATGCTACAATTAAGCGTTTTTAAAGCGATGTTTTTACTAAAGTCTAAGCTTTTAATTAGATTATATCGACAATCAAACGTGTTTAAAGCTATAGTTCCTGACAAATCTAAACTCGTGAGCGCATTACCATAACAAATAATCGTTTCTAACGATGCATTTTTACTCACCTCTAAATTCGTTAAATGATTATAATTACAATCTAGTGAAGTTAAGTGTGTATTTTCACTAAGTCCCAAACTTGTGAGTTGATTACCAAAACAAGTCAGTGAAGTTAGAAGTGTATTTTTACTCACATCCAAACTCGTTAAACCATTATGACTACAGTCAAGAAGTTTTAAAGCGGTATTTTTACTAATGTCTAAGGTTTTGATGTTATTCCAATAACTATACAGTGTAATTAGTGCCGTATTTTTACTCACATCTAAACTTGTAATTTGAGTACCACCACAATTGAGAAGAGTAAAATTAGTGAACGCTTCGAGCCCTGTTAAAGAAGAAATATTTAAACGGAACACATTAATTTCACCAGTAAAAGTACTTGCTTCAGTTACTGAGATATTTGCTTTATCTGAATCCGTATTAATATAAATATTGGCTAACAAATAAGCCTTAAAATTAGCATCTGGGATATTGACATTTTGGGCTTGCGTGTTGAAAAAAAATCCGATTATTAGAACGGAAAGTAGTATAATTTTCTTCATAATTGAATAGTAAGATTTTTTTACAATCATATTTGCTGCAATGTATGATTTTAAAAAAAAATAACCATACCCTATTCCCAAAAAAACATCTCAACCATTGGGCAAAAAATAATGGAGAGGAAAGCTTAAATACTTTCCACTCCATTAGTCAACCAAGAAATTGTGTTTACTTAATATACCTAAAATCGTGTCCGGCTTCTAGCTGAATCACAAATTCGTACATCAACTTAATCACATTTTCAACATCGTCTTGGTGCACCATTTCAACCGTGGTGTGCATGTATTTTAAAGCCAAAGAAATCAAGGCTGAAGGAACACCACCATTAGAATAAGCGAATGAATCGGTATCAGTACCCGTAGAACGAGATACCGCCGCACGTTGAAAAGGAATTGCTTTTTGCTCTGCCACCTCAAACACCATATTCAACAAATTGTTTTGTACAGCAGGACCATAACTCAACACCGGACCTTTTCCAGCCGTTAAATCACCCTGAGATTTCTTTTCATAAAATGGTGATTGTGTATCATGGCAAACATCTGTTATAATAGCCACATCAGGTTTTAATTGATGCGCAATCATTTCAGCGCCACGCAAACCAATTTCTTCTTGTACCGCATTGACCACATAAAGGGTGAATGGCAATTTAATGTTATTTTCTTTCAGCAAACGAGCCACCTCGGCAATCATAAAACCACCAATACGGTTATCTAAAGCCCTGCCTACAAAATATTTTTCATTCAACACAAAAAACTCATCAGCAAAAGTCGCCACGGTTCCCACGTGTACGCCAAGGTCTAACACTTCTTGTTTTTTGGTACAACCAAGGTCAATGCAAATGTTTTTCATGGTTGGAATTGGCTCTTTATCGTTTTCACGAACATGTATTGCAGGCCAACCAAAAACACCTTTCACTACTCCTTTTTTAGTATGTAAATTTACCCTCATCGAAGGGGCAATTTGATGATCGGAACCACCATTGCGTCGCACATATACAAAACCATCGTCAGAAATATAATTCACAAACCACGAAATTTCATCGGCATGTGCCTCTATCACCACTTTAAATGGTTGTCCTGGATTAATTACGCCAACAGCCGTACCATAATTGTCTACAATTTGTTCATCTATATAAGGCTTAATATAGTCTAACCAAATTTGTTGACCTTTCCATTCAAAACCAGTTGGAGACGCATTATTAATATATTTTTCTAAAAAAGAAAGGCTTTTTTCGTTGATCATTTAAGTATTTTTAACAAGGATTATTTCAATTTGTATTTGCTACAAGAATCAAATGTAAGGATTAATTTGCTTGATGTCAACGATGTCGCAGAAGAAAATACCTCACGCAAAGTTCTATTTTTAAGCTACAATAGTTTTAAATGGATTCCTGTTTTTCCAAGCATCATTGGTTTGACTGCTGTACCATTTGTAAAAAAAATTAAACGCCAAGGTTGGAAGTCCAAATTTAATCCAAATATAATTGTTAATAAAAATAGGGCTTGCACCAGCACTTGCCTTTGCTTCTTTGGTGGTACGACCCAATGCAATGGTAGGTTTATCATGTAGCATGGCCATTTCTAAACCATCAAACAAAATATTGAAATATATTTTATGACGATCATTGTAAGCATAATCAATACCAATATAGTGGATTTCCATGGCCTTATTGTCAAAAATATAACTGCTAAAGGCCACCAATTCAGTATCGAGAAAATACCCCATGACACTAAAATTTGCCTGTAACGTTTCTTTCATGCTTACAAAATACTGGGCATTGAGAATTCCCATTTTTACATCTTGTTTGTCTGCCACTTGATGGTATAAAAACTCAATTCTTGAAGCATTATCCACAATGTCTTGCAAACTCAATTCCTTTACCGTTAATGGACTTTTGGCTGTTTTAATTTTAGTGGCTCTTTGCAAATATTTCCTACTCAAATCTGCTTTGTAATCGTCAAAGGAATGCCAGTTTTCTCTTAAGGAAATTTGCATGGCAATGTCTTTAGGCGCCGCCTTAAAACGATTGTCTTTCAATACCTTAACAGACAATCCCTCCATACAATCCTTTAAAAAAATGCTAGAAAACTTCAATTTATCAGAATTCTGACTGACGTAATGCTTTAAAACAGGCAATAATAAATCTTTGTTGCTGCTATTGGGAAAATAAAAGCCCTGAAAATTCATCCTAAACAAATTGCCACAAATTAAAATGTCGGTATCTTGTTTGAGTAAATAATTTTTGATGGGGGCTAATTTGGGTTTATTTAAAATAGCATGGTTATAATGGGAGGCATTAAATTTCAAAAGCTGCAAATAGACACAACCAATAGGGTTTAATTGTGCATCTTGCATAATTAAATACCTAAATTGAATTGCTTCAGGATTGGTGATTTCAAAAATTCTCAATTGCTCAACACTTAAATGATGCCCCACAGGCAACAATTTTGACCAAATCGCTTGCACTTGATCAATCTTGTCAAAAACTGTATAGGCACTGTGGTGATTACAAACAAATGGACAGAAATTTTGCACGTTGATGAAATTTAAACTTATTGTTTCATTGTAAAATAAAGCCATTATCCATCACCAAAACATTACGATTAGGTATAAAACCTAATGAACTAGGTAAACGAAGGATAAGTGATGGTAAAACAATGGTATGG
>JBIKPL010000184.1:0-5997 GCA_044357485.1 Cytophagales bacterium | reverse complement strand
AACAGCGATGTTTAAATAAACTTTGAATGTCTCTTAAACAATGATAATGGATGATTCGTGACAAGCCTCTTCGCATTTTTGACATGCTTCGGCACATGTTTTACAACTTGCCAATTCGTTGGCATGTTTAGCACATTCTATGGCACAATCTTTACATACTTTGGCACACAATACATGCAATTCATGTACATAAATGGAATTTCTTGCTTCTAATTTGGCACACAATGCACAGATGTCTGCGCAGTCACGACAAAGCGCTATGCAATGTAAATGATTGTTTTTGAGGCAATCGTGGATACAGGCTTCACAACTGACTAAACATGTCAAACAAGCGTCTATACTTTCTTTAGGATTTTTCATACAGGTAAAAAGTTTAAAATGTTACACTACTTAAAGTATACAAATGTTGTATTTTTTGAAGCATTTAAAAATGACTAATGTGTATATACGATAAGATTTTAATCAATTATATACCTAATAAATAATGGGAATTTCCATTTTAAATAAAAAAAAGCCACTGAATAGCGGGCTATCCAGTGGCTTTTGTATCAGCTTACTAGGGAATTATTTTTTATATAAAACAGCTTTTGCCGCCGCAACTGTTCTTTCCACACTTGGTAAAATTTCTTTGATCAAGGTTGGGGCATAAGGCAAAGGCAAATCTCTATTGGTGATTCTTTTTACAGGAGCATCCAAATAATCAAATGCATTGCTTTGAACATGATAGGCAATTTCACTTGAAATGGAGGCTAGAGGCCAAGCTTCTTCAACGACAATTAATCTATTTGTTTTTTTAACAGATTCAACAATTGTTTTATAATCAATAGGTCTCACTGTTCTTAAGTCAATTACTTCCGCAGAAATGCCTTCTTTTTTCAATTCATTGGCTGCTTCCATCGCTACTTTCATCATTTTCCCAAAAGAAACAATGGTAATGTCTGTACCTGCTTGTTTGATATTGGCTTTACCCAAAGGAATTAAGTACTCCGATTCAGGAACAGGTCCTTTGTCGCCATACATTACCTCCGACTCCATAAATATAACAGGATCGTTGTCTCTGATACTACTTTTTAAAAGTCCTTTGGCATCATAAGGATCAGAAGGAATAACTACTTTTAAGCCAGGACAATTGGCGAACCAGTTTTCAAAGTTTTGAGAATGTTGAGAACTTAATTGTCCTGCATTTCCCGTCGGGCCTCTGAAAACCATTGGTGCTGAATATTGGCCTCCTGACATGGACATGATTTTCGCTGCACCATTAATGATTTGATCAATAGCAACCAGTGAAAAGTTAAAGGTCATGAATTCAATAATTGGTCTTAAGCCGTTCATGGCAGCTCCTACACCAATTCCCGCAAAACCTAATTCTGCAATAGGGGTATCTATAATTCTTTTTGGCCCAAATTCATCAAGCATACCTTGACTCACTTTGTAAGCGCCATTGTATTCTGCAACTTCTTCGCCCATTAAGAAAACATTTTCATCGCGACGCATTTCTTCATTTAGCGCCTCTCTTAATGCTTCCCTGAATTGAATTTCTCTCATATTCTATGGTTTTATGACTATTTGTAAAATTATAAAATATAGCCTAATTTACAAGATACATTTTAAAATAAGGTCAAAAAAAAAGTCTCCCGCATAGTACGGGAGACTTTTTTTTGCAATTTGTAAATTATTTTAAAGCGTCTTTAAAGCTATCAACATTCCAGAATTCTTTGAATTCTAAATCTGCTACTGCACGACCTTTTAAATTACTATCAAGTTTTACTGCTTTAGCCAAACGAGATGATAAGAAATCGATGTTTGATTGGTTTGCAGCAGTTACTGCAGCACCATAATACGCTAAAGCATTATTTGGATCGGCAAGAATTGCTTCATCAAATGCTTTCTTCGCGTTATCATAATCTTTATTTAACAATGAAGCCAATGCTTTATTGTATTTATTTACTGGATTGTCAACTGAATTTTCAAGACTTAAATTAGCATCACGGTATTTTGCCGTTTTAATTTCTAACATACCCTTAACACTATTAAGTGTTTTCTTAAGTTCTGTTTCGCTTGTTAATTTAGACGCGTTATTCAATGCTTCAAGTGCTTTAGCTACTTCTCCTTTTAATAAAAGTGCTGTACCTAAATTTAAATAAGCTTCTGGCTTATCGATTTTTGCATTTGAAATTTGAAATTGATTTACCGCTTTGTTAATGAATTCATTTTTAACCGATGGATCTGCAGAATTTTTAGCCATTTCAACATACACTGCACCTAAGTTGGTGTGTGATTGCCAGCTGTCTAATTTTTTAGAAGCGGCCATGTAAATGCCTTCTCTTTCTTTTAAATCTGGTGTTAATGTAGCACTGTAAAGCAATTCTTCTTCTTTCAACGTGTCTGCACTAATTTCAGCAGTTACAATTTTATGCGCTAACAAGGCAATTTGAGCATCAGATTTTTTAGCTTTTACCGTCATGATGTCTGTTTTTGCAGTACGTAATACTGGATAAACTTCTTTCAATAATACTTTGTAGCTTTTTAATTTTGCTAATGCTTGTTCTTTTTCGGTGAAAGTACCTGAACCATCCACTACCATTGTAATTTCTGATTTTTGTGCATCAGAAAGTGTTTTGTTAGTTGCTAATAAAGATTTAAACGAAGTCCAATCTTGTACTACCGCTTTAGTAACGAAAGCAATAGAATCCGATTTTGTAGCATAGTTATATTTCTTCATCATCTCTCTGTAATATTTTTCAATTACTTTAGAGCGTTCGTCAGATAACTTAGAGTTTACCATTTCAGCACCTTCAGGAGAGTGTGAACCTGTAATGGTAACCGTACGAGTTAAGTTTTTAGAAGCGATGAATTTTTCAAAGAATTTACCGTTTGAACCCGCTTTTTCAGAAGTTCTTAATACCGATTTGCCTTTTTCAAAATAGAAAGAAACATTGGTTGGCGTTAATTCTTCTCTGTTGTCATAGCCATGTGCAGCATAGGCAATAGGGTATACTTCTTTTACCAATTGTGAAGTGGTAATTAATCCTTCAGCAATTTTTAAATCAAAAGGAAGCGTTTTAGATTTAGTAGCGGTAGCATTTGAAGCTGTTCCTCCAACTTTTAATTCTCCTTTTTTGTATTCAGGTAAATATGAAAAAGTAAATGTTCTAGCTATTTTTGGTTGTTCAGTAGCACTATTAGGGTAATCAACAGATTTGAATTCTATTGTTCCTAATTGTAGTTTCAAATCACCATATTGATAGTAAGTGTTTAAGGTATACACTTTGTTAGGCTTAAGCATTTTCACTGGCAACAATGCAGATACTTCAAATCTTACGGAGTCCGCATGAACTTCAAGAGGTGAAGGGCTTACTGTAACTTGTTGGTCTTTAGCCATTTTTATCATTGTGCTCAATGCACAACCCGATAACATTAATGACGCAAGAGCTGCAGATGAAATAACGTATTTTCTCATATAGTAAAGGTATTATATAACTTTTTTATGCTTTATACTGCGAACTTATGATAATATTTCATAATAAACCAATTCTTATAGTTTTTTTTATTATTCAACATTAAAATAAGGGTTTTGAAAGTAGGGTGATAAAGTATTATTTAACTCAATTTATCTTTTAATGCTTTAAGTCTAATTTCTGTTAATTTCTTTTTGGTGTCTTGTGGAAAATCACCATTAATCATCCAATCATAGTACGATGATTCTTTTTCAAATACTTCCGTTACCAACTTGTCTTTATGCTTACCAAAGTTAAAAATGATTTGATTTTGTGCATTATAAACCATTCTGCCTGCTAAGTCATAGGTGTTACCCATACTAAGTTTGTGTAATTGCTCCATGTCATTTAAAATTGGAACAAAGAAATCACCATTTTTATCTTTGATTTCAACGCCTTCATATTTGGCCATTTGTGCATCTAATACTTCTAACGTTGCGAGGGTATCGGCCTCTGCGCCATGTGCTCCTATTAATTCTTTGTTGCAGAAAAATTTATAGGCAGCGCTCAGTGTTCTCGGTTCCATCAAATGAAATATTTTTTGAGCATCAACCAGATTTCTGTTTTTTAATTCGAAATCTACTTCTGCTCTTGAAAATTCTTCCATCAACATTGGTACATCAAATTTTACGATGTTGTATCCTGCCAAATCACAGCCTTCCAAAAACACACAAAGACTTTTAGCTATTTGTTGGAATTTTGGTGCATTTTGTACGTCTTCATCATAAATGCCATGAATTAAACTTGATTCTAAAGGAATAGGTCTTCCTGGGTTTAACCTCATGGTTTTAATTTCTTTTTCTCCATTGGGATGTAATTTCGCCACAGATACTTCAATTATTCGGTCATTTGAAATATTGATTCCTGTCGTTTCAAGGTCAAAAAATGCCAATGGTTTTTTAAGTTTTAAATTCATAGCTGTATTGTATAGAAAATAGCGTTGATAGCTTAATGGTGAATAATCAATTAGGTTATTGGAGTTGTTGGGCGAATTCTTTTAAATTTAAACCGCCAAAATTTCCAGAACTCATGAATAGTACATTATAATTTGACCATTTTGAATCTAATAAATAGTTTTTTAAACTTTCTGAATTGTTGAATATCAGTAAATTGGGATTATTGAAGGCGGTTTTTACATCTTCTGCTGTAATTGGTGCTAGTTTTTTATGGGCAATGGTGTCTGGATTAAAATAGACGATGGCTACATCGGGTTGACTAAAAGTGTCTTTGTATTGGGTTAAAAAAGCTTTCGTTAAACTACTAAAGGTGTGTAATTCTAAACAAGCCAGCATTTTTTGCTCAGGAAATTGACTTTTTACCGCTGAAGTAGTTGCTTTTAATTTAGACGGGGCATGTGCGAAATCTTTGAAAATAGTTCTGCCATTACTGGTTGCTAATTTTTCTAATCTATTTGATGCGCCTTTGAATGATGGTATTGCCTCATAAAATTGTTCGTCTGTGATGCCTAAATTTTTACATACATGGTAGGCCGCATTGATGTTTTTAAGGTTGTGTTCCCCAAATACTTCAATGGGGTATTCAACTCCTTTTTTATCAACTAAATAAGTTTTGGAGGCTTTTATAACATGTTTATGCGTTGTATAAGGTGTTTGTGTAACATCAGGATTGAGGTTTCTTTCACAAACTTCTTTTACGTCTTTATCGTCTTCGCAAAATATTAATTTGCCTCCTTTGGGTGTCATTTTTACAAAGGAATCGAATTGCTGTTTATAGGCTTCAAAGGTTGGAAATACATTGATATGATCCCAGGCAATGCCGCTAATTAAACCTATATGGTGTTGATAATGAATAAATTTAGGTCTGCGGTCTTCTGGAGAGGATAAGTATTCGTCTCCTTCAATGATAATTAATGGGGCATCACTTAGTTTCACCATGTTGTGAAAACCTTCTAATTGTGCGCCAACAAGGTAGTCGAAGTCCTTTTTCCAATAGTTTAAAACATGCAAAATCATGGAGGTAATACTTGTTTTACCATGACTTCCGGCAATCACTACTCTTTGTTTATCTTTGCTTTGTTCGTAAATATATTCAGGATAAGAATATATTTTTAAGCCTAATGCTTTTGCTTGAAGTAGTTCTGGATTGTCTATTCTTGCATGCATTCCTAGGATAACCGCATCCAAATCAGGGGTGATGTTTGTTGGAAACCAACCTTCTTTCTCTGGTAAAAGATGATGTTGTTGAAGTCTGGTTTTGGATGGTTCAAAAATTTCATCATCAGAGCCACTAACTTGAAATCCATTGATTTTTAATGCAATGGCTAAATTGTGCATGGCACTGCCTCCAATGGCGATAAAGTGAACTTTTCCAATCATAATCTATGAAATAAGGGTTTTCTATTCAAACCGTGAAAGTACTATTTTTATTCGAGTGTTTTGAGTGTTTTTTTATTTTGTTTAATGGGACTAATTATTTTTTTCTTTTAAACATTGCGCTAATGTGTCTTTGAGTGGTGAATCTGTTTTTGTTTTTTTAGTGA
>JBIKPL010000183.1:0-6008 GCA_044357485.1 Cytophagales bacterium | reverse complement strand
ATCAAATACCCTTGCATTTAAACGGTTAAAGCAATAGCTTAAATCTCTAGAAATCAACAAATAAATTGTTTTTCACCAGTTCCTACTTATATATTCTCTACCCACAAAAAATCATCTAGAGCTAAATATTTTCATAAAGTTGACAAATCGATAAGATGAAAATGGAGTAATTATACTTAAAAAAGTATTTTTTGACTTCGTATACATCATCAAATTAATATTACACTTATGAAAACTTTCCCACATACGCCATTTAAATTGCTTGTATCGAATGCTTTGGTACTAGCGATGATGATAAATTGTAATCCTAAAAAAATACATGAAATTACGCCTATAGAAACGGCGCCAACAGCCACAGAAATGAGTCATTTGACGGTGGGGGCTAATTTTAGATACGAAACAGTGGGGGAAACCACTTTAAATGTAGCTGCGATTTTAGACAATGGAGAAGGAATTGGTGGGGTGGTTTTTGATGTCTTTGAAGAGAATCCACAACTAAATGCCAATGCTACGATTATAGCAACAGGTGTTACGAGTGCAAACGGTTATTACAATGAAGTGATAACATTGGCCAAAACGGTGACAAGGGTATATATACAACCTAAATACCTTGGTTTTATTGATATGGTGGAGGCAAATGTAAGTGGTAATTTAATAACAGTTAATTTAAATCCTTCTAAAAATCAGGCAAGTAGTTTTGTTGATATCAATGCTTTTCAACGTATGGATGCAAGCCAAGCCACGTACAGTTATTTGGGTACCTGGAATAGTCAGGGTGTCCCCAATTATTTAATTGCCAATAACGATGTGGTAGATGCTTCATTTTTAGCCGATGTTAATGCGGCCTTACCGGAGCAAAGTAAATTGCCTAACGTACATCCTGAATACATTAGTCAAAGTAATGAAACCGATTTGATTTTAAAAGACAGTGCAGATGTTTGGGTAACTTTTGTACATGAAGGTGCTGGATGGACCAATGCGCTTGGTTTTTATAGTTATGATATCAATAATCCTCCTACTACGAAGTCTCAAATTGCAAAACATACTATAATTTTTCCCAATGTTTCCTACCAAGGATCTGGAGGGGGAATGATCTCTGGAAATAAAGTTAAGATTGGTACTTTTTCAAAAAATACGGGTATTGGTTGGTTTTTAGTAGCCAATGGTTGGAATGGCACTGGGGTGGGAAATGGGAATTATATTCAATATTCTGAACCTTCTTTTAATTTAGAAACAGTGGCTAGTTTACGTGCCCACATGGTAATGCTCAATAGTGTGGCAAGAAACCGGGTGTTGATTGGTTTTGAAGACATGGGACGTCAATCGGGTGCCGATAATGATTTTAATGACGCTTTGTTTTATGTTACAGCCAATCCTTATACCTCTATACAAATGAGTAATGTGGTGGCATTGCCAAGTTCTCAGGTGAACAATGACAATGACAATGATGGTGTATATAATGCGTTTGACGCTTATCCAAACGATGCAACTCGTGCCTATGATAGTTATTTTCCGGCAATCAATGTTTTTGGTTCTTTGTGTTTTGAAGACTTATGGCCAAGTAAAGGTGATTTTGATTTCAATGACATGGTCATCAATTACAACATTGCTCAAGTGATGAATGCCACCAATGATGTCGTAGAAATCAAAGCCAAGTTTTTAATCAAAGCCATTGGGGCTTCTTACCTAAATGGTTTTGGTATACAGTTTCCGATTACGAGTGCACAAATATCAAGTGTGACGGGGCAAAGAATAAGTGGGAATTTAGTGAGTCTAGGAGGTAACAATGCAGAAGCAAATCAAACAAACGCTACTGTTATCGTATTTGACAATCCAGAACCGATTATTCATCGAGGAGGAGGGATGTATTTTAATACTGAGTCAAGCGCCTCTAAAGGATCGAGTGATACCATTTCATTGCTCATCTCTTTCTCTACACCTGTCAATACCAATGAGCTAGGGGCTGCACCTTTTAATCCATTTATTTTTATAAACCAAGACAGGAGCAAAGAAGTACATTTAGCGGATTTTATACCCACCAATTTGGCCAATCAGAGCCTGTTCGGGCAAGGAGATGACAACAGTAATCCATCTACCGCGAGGTATTATAAAACCAGTACCAATATGCCTTTTGCTTTGAATATTCCAATTGCTTTTGAATATCCAACTGAAAAATCGCCCATTTCTACTTCTCATTTGAGATTTAAAACTTGGGCTGAAAGTTATGGCTCAAGTTATCCCGATTGGTATAAAAATGTGAGTGGCTACAGAAATGCCTCCAATGTATACAGTAAATAAATGCTGCCAAAATGTTTTTTGCTGAATGATGAACATTTAATATATACATTAAAAAGGACAAGTGTTTTCATCGTTGTAAGCTGTAAAAATGATTGTTGAACCTAAAATCATGATCGTCATGCTACCTAAACTCAAACTGTTTTTAACAAAAAACAATACCCTTAAAAAAATAGCACACCGCTTTATTTATCCTCACAACGATCCTCGTCCGAGGTGGTGGATAAGGAATTTGATTAATCCATTTACAAGTAAAATTGGCAAAGGAGCTATCGTTAGGGCTAATGCCCGTATGGATATTGTGCCGTTTAATGCCTTTCATTTGGGCCATCAGTCGATTATCGAAGATTTTACGACCATCAATAATAACATAGGCTTGGTACATATTGGAGACCATACCATTATTGGTTTATGCAATACCTTAATTGGGCCGCTTATCATCGGCGATCATGTAATGTTTGCTCAAAATATTGTTTTGTCGGGTTTAAACCATTCCTACCAAGATGTTAAGGTTGCCAGTCGTTACCAGCCTTGTACAACCGCAACCATTACGGTTGAAGATGAGGTTTGGATTGGCGCAAATGCAGTAATTACTGCCGGGGTAACCATCGGTAAACATGCTGTGGTGGCAGCAGGGAGTGTGGTGACCAAAGATGTGCCGCCTTATTCGGTGGTGGTGGGCAATCCGGCCAAGGTAATTAAACAATATAATCCATTAACAACTGCATGGGAAAAAGTTAAAAATGCAGTAGAAATACGTAAATAACAATTGTCTTTCCAAAGTATAAGTATCTATAAGCATCTTAAATTAAATAAAGTCATGGAAAATCTACTTGTGTACACCACCCCTCAAAATTACATCGCCTATATGATTTCTCATCCAGAAAAATGGGTAGATTATCTTCGTAAATGTGCCTTTGCTAAAAGTGCTTTTGAACAAGAAACGCCCTGGATTTCATTGGAAGCTATTGAAAGTTTACAGGAAACCATTAAGCCTGGTATGTCTGTATTAGAATTTGGTGGTGGTGGGTCTACCTTGTTTTTTGCCAAAGAAGGTTTAAAGGTAACGACCATTGAATCAGATGCTGATTGGAAGCATAATATAGAGCAACAAATTACGGCCAAAGGATTAAGCAATGTAGAGATATTGTTGCGTGAGTTTGAAGTGCAACCAGAAAGTAGCTTTCGTAAATCTACCTATATGTTGGCATTGCCAGGACATAGTTATGATGTTATTTTAGTCGATGGACCTGAAATTGCAGGCTATAAGGCACGTCCGATTTGCTTTGAATGGGCAGAAAAAAATATCAATGAAAATGGTATAATTATCGTGGATGATGCTTGGAGGTATGGTCACTTGTTAACCCAAAACAATGCTAAGTCGGTAAAAGAATTTGTAAGTATTGGCCCTGGAAGAAAAGGAATCACCAAAACCGATATCTATTATTACTAGTGTCGATAAAAGTTTAATCACTAACAGATAAAGCCATGAAATCGCTAAAACCAAAACCCGAAATGTTTAAAAAGGAACATTTAAATATTTCTAAAATATTGGCAACGCTAATCATTGCTTCTATTTGTTTGTTTTTTTGGGTGAAAATAATGTTTTTATAATGTTCATTAATCAATTGATCTTATGCTTCCTTTACATGTTGATTCATTAAGAATGCCAATGAGGAGCATTGAAAGCAACCAAGTGTTTCGTGCGCACAAAAGCAGGAGCTTGGTTGCTTTTTTAGCAATAGGTTTATTGGTGATTGCTTTGGGTTGGATTGCTATAGAAACCAATTTTTTGGTTTTGATAATCGCCATTTTGGTCTTTGTAGGATTCCCGTTTGTAGTCTATTGTTTTTATGATATCAAATTTGGAATTATGCTTACCATAACCTTGTCATTTTTTATTCTAGGCATAAAGCGAATCATTGGGGATGTGCCACTGGGCTTGGTGATGGATGGTTTGGTTTTGTTGTTGGCGGTAAGTATGTTGTTTGGTTTAGCTAAATCAGGTAAATGGGTTATATTCAACAATAGGATCTCTTATGCTATTTTGGCTTGGATGATTTATAATATTTTAGAAGCCGCAAATCCTTGGGCGGCTTCTGTGGAAGCTTGGGCGTATACGGTACGTGCCATGGCAGGTCAGATGGTGATGTTTTTTATCGTATTGTATGCGGTTGACAGTTTGAAGTTTGTGAAAATAATGCTGTCTCTTTGGATTTGTTTGGCGTTATTGGCAGCTTTATGGGGCTTACACCAAGAATATATGGGCTTTTTGCCTTTCGAAGAACGCTGGGTGATGGAAGATTTTGAGCGATTTGCTTTACTGTTTCAGATGGGACGTTTTCGTAAATTTTCATTTATGCCCGACGCCATGACTTTTGGATTTGTAATGTCATATTCTGCCGTATTGTGTATTGTGTTGGCCCTTGGTCCTAGGTCTCGAAATAACAGACTATTTCTTATTTTTTGTACCATTTGTATGTTGTTGGCCATGGTGTATAGCGGTACTAGGGCAGCCTATGTATTGTTACCAGTAGGTGCTTTTTTATACCTTTTGTTAAATTTGAATTTTAAATTGTTAGTATATAGTATTGTAGCGATTGCATTAGCGGTTGTTTTTATCAATACCCCTATCAATAATGTGAATGTAATTAGGGTGCAATCTGCATTTAAACCAGGAGAAGATGCTAGTTACAATACCCGTAAACGCAATCAAAAAATGATTCAACCCTATTTGTGGACACATCCAATGGGAGGAGGTTTAGGGTCAACTGGTGACTGGGGAGAACGGTTTAGTCCTGGTAGTTTTTTGTCAACTTTTCCTCCAGATAGTGGGTATATGCGCATCGTGGTCGAGGCTGGTCCGATTGGTTTAGCCATTTACTTGTATTTGTTGTATACGGTCATGGCAGAAGGAATTAAAAATTATTATGTATTGAAAAATGCCAAGCTGAAATCGTATCTCTTGGCTATGTTGTGTGTTACCTTTGCTTTGATGATAGCCAATTTCCCTCAGGAAGCGACAGGGCAAATACCAACGAGTTTGTTTTTGTATGTGCTCTTTGCGATGATTTGTAAAATTAAAGTTTACGATACCGAGGAGTTGAAATAAGGGGTATACTTACCGTGCAATGGAAATCGAATGTTGAATTAGGGTTGGTTTAAATAATGTTCAAAACTAGTTTTTTTTCTTTCTTGCAAACTCTTTTGTTGGTTGAACTAAACCTTTTTTAGCTTCCTTCTGAGTTAAATTGTTCTTTTGCGCCAACTTTAAAAATTAATACAATAAAAGAAACACCTTTAGTTAAGGTTATTTGTTGTTTTCTAATTCTCGGCCTAGACCAAAATTGAGGATCTTCTAAATAATATATTTCTTTGTCGCGGTCTTGGTACACGTCAATACTGTGTTTATGCGTACATCAACGGTATACTACTTGTTTTATAGTTTCTCGATTTCTTCTTTTGAAAGACCAGTTGCTTCAATAATGATCTCAATTGAAACGCCTAATTTTTTGAATGATTTAGCTGTTTCCATTTTACCTTCTATTTTACCTTCTATTTTACCTTCTATTTTGCCTTCTAATTTACCTTCTATTTTACCTTCGTCGTAGGCCGTGTCAATTACACCTTTCAAATCTCGATAAGATTTCAAACTATCTTCGTATTTGTCCAATTCATTTGGTCCATATTTTGCAATTTCAGCTTTTTCAAAT
>JBIKPL010000182.1:0-6013 GCA_044357485.1 Cytophagales bacterium | reverse complement strand
CACGGCAACCTCAACCATTGCATTCCAATTTAAAAGCATTTTTTTGGCGATTACAATATTGATAGAATTGTCTTCTACTAAAAGAATTCTTAAACCCAATAAATCTTTAACTTCCTTGACAAAAACAAAATCTGTTTCAAGTTTTTTAGTACTAACCTCAAACGATAATTCAAAACTAAAACTTGTTCCTAAACCAACGGTACTTTCCACAGAAATATCCGTTTTTTGAAGTTGTAACAACTTCCTCACAATCGTTAAACCGAGTCCTGAGCCACCAAATTTTCTATTGATATTAGAATCGGCTTGTGTAAACCGTTCAAAAATATTTGCTAATTGCTGTGGGGCAATGCCAATGCCCGTATCTTTAATTTTAAAGAATACGGTCAGTTGATTCGAAGTAGTCCCAACCAAAGATATATCAATAAAGATGGTCCCATTTTCGGTAAACTTAATGGCATTAGAAAGTAAGTTATTTAAGATTTGAGACAACCGTGTTTCATCACCAATCATATAATCGGGCAAGGCTTCATCAAAAATCAAATTAATGGTATTATGCGATTCATTGGCACGGTAAATATTAGACAATTTAATATTACTTAACAATGCCCTGATATTGATTTCATTGCGAGCAAACACAATTTTACCTTCATCAATTTTATTAAAATCTAAAACATCATTGATCAGATTCAATAAATTGTCAGCAGAAATTTGCAATGCATCAATATAGGTAGCTTGAGAAGGTAATGATTCTTCTGATTGAAGAATATGAATACTGCCAATAATGGCATTTAATGGCGTGCGTATTTCATGACTCATCACCGACAAAAAATTACCTTTTGCTTTTGCAATGGCTTCCGCCTCCTCTTTGGCAACAATCAGCATTTCTTCAAGGTGCTTGGCCTCTTCTACACGGCTTTCTAAAAATGTAATGATAGAAATCAAATCAAAATCTTGCGCGTTGGTCACTTGAAAATTTTTATCCATTGATTTAATCAATGCTTTAATTTTCAATACCGATTCTTGTGCCACATGGTTTTGACGATGCAAATCATTGAGAACCAATTGGTATTCACGTTCACTGACATCAAAAGAATGGTCCGACATTCTTTTATCTCTTTCGTAAGTAAAATACATTTTACTTACCGCTTCAATAAACGGAGCCAAAGCAGCATCATTACGATACTGCTCGGGTAAAAATTTATCGATTTGCTTTTGAAGCGATTTATTGAGTTCCATTATTTTTCTGTAAAAGTAGTGATGGTCATGGTTTGATTATGCAATTCACATGTAACCGTATTATTCAAAGGAGAAATTTCGCCATAAGAATAAAAACCTGCAATGGCGCAATCATTGCCTAACACCTCTGCAGCAGATTCAATTTCCTCTTCAGTACGCTCTTGTAAAATCAATTTTCTACCCACACAACTGATCAACAAAGCAAATTCAGGATTTTCAGTATTTACTTTCGAAGATTTTGCCGCTAAAGAAGACGCACTAATTAATTTGTCAAAATTGGCTTTCATCAACCTTACTTTGCTGCCAACAGGCATATTCCCTGCAAAAGTCATGGATTGATTGTCTTCATCAATCGATAAAATTGTTCTTACCAAGGTTTGTGTTGAATCCTCAACCTGAATAGACAAAGGAAATAAAAGTGCAGATGAAGGCAGTTCTGCGGAATAAGGGCCTAAATATTCTTTGTATAAATCAAGTGCTTTTTTATGATCGAGTTCGAATAAAACATTTTTTTCGGCCTTGGTAATCGTTCTTTCGTGCCCAAATTCATCCCAACCTCCTAAAGAGCCATGACCAATTTCAATCGCTGTGCCATAAAAACCAATGGCTACAATTTCGCCTTCAGCCGCTACCTTGTTTAAACCTGTTAAGGTTGATTTAAAATCGGAACCATCACCCGCCAAACCTCCAGTAATAGGAATATGGGTATTATTATTGGCATTTAACCCCGCGACCAACTCCCCGCCATTTACATGCATCCCATCAGAGAAAACGAGTATACCGGCCAAATGTTCTCCTTGAAGTTGTTCGGCTAATGCCAAACCTACAGCATTACTATTTTTTTGATGATCTAAGATATTGGCTGAAATTGCTTTTATACTCGTTTTTTCAAAGTGCAATGCAGAAACCACAATGGTTTGATCGGAAACTGTTCTCTGCAAAATTTCTCCAGAGGTAGATGAAAACACAATAGCTGCATCAGGAAATTGAGACCTTAAATGATTATAAAGCCAAGCCTCCCCTATCATTTCTTTTTGACCAAATACCAACACCAATTGGCAATTTGTTTCACTAAACGATTTGTCTCTTTTGGTGGCTTTCCACACATGAGATTCAAATTTTAAAAGCAAAGTAGCTATCATACATCAAAAATTTTAAGTATAAAATCACTTTACGAACGAAACCAACTAAAGTTATCTTTTGTAGGCTTACTCCTAAAGTTATTATGCACTAAAAATTTGTTTAAGTATACCTACACACATTAAACAATTGATAAACATTATATTAATCCCCAAAAAAAATAACGCAAAAAAACAAAGTCATGGGAAGCAGGTTCTTTCAAGCTAAAAATTTTTTTAATTCAGTTGGCTTCAGTAACTTTATAGCTTAAAATAATTTATATTACTATGCTTAATATCGTTTTGTTTGGCCCTCCGGGAGCAGGAAAAGGAACTCAAAGTCAGTATTTAATTGATAAATACGCCTTGGTTCATCTTTCCACGGGTGATTTGTTAAGAGCTGAAATTTCAGCAGGAACTGAGCTTGGTTTAAAAGCGAAATCATTAATGGACAATGGCCAATTGGTACCCGACGAAGTGGTAATTGGTATGATTGGCAACAAGTTAAAATCAAATACCACCGCTAAAGGCTTTATCTTTGACGGATTTCCTCGCACCACTCCTCAAGCAGAAGCATTAGATGCCTTGTTAACGGCAAACAATGCGGCCATCACAGGCATGGTTGCGCTTGAAGTAAATGAAGAAGAATTGACAACGCGTTTATTAGAAAGAGGAAAAACTTCAGGTAGAGCAGACGATCAAAACGAAGCATTAATTAGAAACAGGGTAAAAGAATACAACACCAAAACAGCCCCTGTAGCTGATTATTACGCCAAACAAAACAAATACAGCCCTATCAATGGCATTGGTAGTATCGACGAAATCTTTGCCAATATCTGTAAAGCCATCGCTAACTTTTAATAGCCTCATTTACCTCTATTTAACTTCTTAAATAGAGGTAAATTTTTTAACCGAATTCCCCCAAAGGATTGCTTTTTCAAAGACAAAATCTATTAATACCATTCCCGTTTCCTATTAAATCTCTTGCCTGCTAATGCAACATTTTTAAGCGAATAGCCCATTTAGTGCGCATTTGAAAGCAAGTAAAAATTAAATCATTGATTTTAATAAAATAATAGGGATTTTTCAGGTTGGAGAATTATATTTGAAGAATTATTCATTCTGATATAGTCATTCAAAAAATAGAAATACTCAACATGGGAAAAGTTCTGATCATTGGTGCTGGTGGAGTAGGTACTGTTGTAACCTTCAAATGTGCTGAAAATACAGCTGTTTTTTCGGAAATATTATTAGCCAGTCGCACAAAATCAAAGTGTGATGCCATTGCCAAAGCCATTGGTGGCGACAGGGTTAAAACAGCGCAAGTCGATGCTGACAATGTACCTGAATTGGTTGCGTTAATCAATTCATTTAAACCTGATTTGGTCATCAACGTGGCTTTGCCCTACCAAGATTTACACATCATGGATGCTTGCTTAGAAACCAACGTTTCTTACCTCGACACCGCCAATTACGAACCGCTTGATGAAGCCAAATTCCAGTATTCTTGGCAATGGGATTACCAAGAACGTTTTAAGGCCAAAGGCTTAACGGCAATTTTAGGCTGTGGTTTTGACCCTGGAGTGACCAATATTTTTACGGCGTATGCGGCCAAACATCACTTCGATGAAATCCATCAATTAGACATTATTGATTGTAATGCTGGTGATCATGGAAAAGCATTTGCGACCAATTTCAATCCTGAAATCAACATCAGAGAAGTTACGCAAAAAGGGAAATACTGGGAAAATGGGCAATGGATAGAAACGGCACCGCACGAAATCCATAAACCAATCAATTATCCTGAAATTGGTCCAAAAGAATCGTATGTCATTTACCATGAAGAATTAGAATCTTTGGTAAAAAACTTCCCAACACTTCAAAGAGCAAGATTTTGGATGACTTTTGGGCAAGAATACCTGACTCATTTAAGAGTAATTCAAAACATTGGCATGGCAGGCATTATTCCTATCAATTACAATGGTGTTGAAATTGTACCAATTCAATTCTTGAAAGCGGTATTGCCAAACCCAGGTGATTTGGGTGAAAACTATACTGGCTGGACCTCTATTGGTTGTCGTATCAAAGGAATTAAAGATGGCAAAGAAGCTACCTATTATGTATACAACAATTGTAGCCATGAAGTAGCTTATAAAGAAACAGGCACACAAGGCGTAAGTTACACTACTGGTGTTCCGACAATGATTGGAGCAGCCATGTTTTTAACCGGACAATGGAAAGGCGCAGGCGTATTCAACGTGGAAGAATTTAACCCTGATCCATTTATGGAAGAATTGAAAAAATGGGGATTACCTTGGCACGAATTGCATAATATTGATTTAGAGCTTTAGTACTAGGTACAAGGTATTAAGTATTAAGTACTAAGTACAACAACAATTCCCCTTTTCATCAGTTGAATTGGGGAATTGTTGTTTATAGAAGAACTTGAAAATCGACTACTGATTTCACAAGGCTGACTACTTTTTCATATTGGGTTGAGTGAACGCTCAACTCTTGAGCCTGTTGAATAGTAGACTTAATTCAGAGGAGGAAATCGCAATTTATTTCTTTTATAGAAATTTTGCTTTTATTTTTTACCTTTGTAAAATAAAACGCTATAAAGTAAGGGGTTATAACCTCAAACGTTGTTTCAACAAAATAGTCAAATTTCTAAATCATCAAAATATGCTCGCAATACATCCACAATTTATTACCGACAATACAGGTAAAAAGATATCTGCAGTTCTTCCGATGAAGGAATTTAGAACACTTTTAGAAAAACTAGATGAACTAGAAGATATTCGTCTTTATGACCAAAGTAAAAATGACAATGAATCTGCCATCCCTAAAAATAAAGCAATGGCAATGATTGAAGCTGAAAGAAAAAAATTACACAAATAATGTATGAACTACTATTCAAGAAAAAGGCAATTAAAGCCCTTTCTAAAATCAATGAACCGTACTTTTCGACTATTATTTCAGCAATAGATGAACTTACCAAAAATCCACGCCCTTTTGGTTACAAAAAACTTACTGGCAGAAATGGATTCAGAATAAGAGTAGGTACATACCGTATTATTTATGATATTTTTGACACTAATTTAATTATTGAAATCGTAAATTTAGGCAGTAGAGGTGATATTTATCAAGATTAATCAGCACGAAAACTCACTCATTACCATTTTACCCATGTAGGGAATTTTCAAAAACTAATTATATTTTTTGGGAATTTGACTAGGGACAAAATGCAATACAAAAGTTAGAGTATTCAACTCAAAACAAGGAGAAATTAAGCAATAGAATTTGTAACTACTCAGCCCTAAATTTAGAACTACAAAAGAATATAACAAAACTATTGTATTCAGTACAGTGTATAAAATTTAAAAACAATTCCCCTTTTCATCGGTTGAAGAGGGGAATTGTTGTTTATAGAAGAACTTGAAAATCGACTACTGATTTCACAAGGCTGACTACTCTTTCATATTGGGTTGAGTGAACGCTCAACACTTGAGCCTGTTGAAGACAAATATTAACGTATGCCATTTTTTGTTGAACTTAAATTACTTAACTTTACTATAGAAGTTAAGTGAAATAAATTATGCAAAACATAAATTTCATATTTAAATATTACTAAAATGATCGTTTCATACCCTACAAAT
>JBIKPL010000025.1:0-16383 GCA_044357485.1 Cytophagales bacterium | reverse complement strand
TTATCATTACTGTATAAACCTTTTTTTGTACAAGTTCAATTTCCTTTCGCCTTAAATATAGCGGTTTCCCTTGGGATTTTTGATGTGTTGAATGAATATCTTCCACAAAAAGTGAAAATTAAATGGCCCAATGATATGATTGTGTCGGTAAATGGCATAGACAAAAAAATCTGTGGGATGCTCATTGAAAATACCATCAAGAAAAATGCGTTTGAAAATGCGATTATTGGGATAGGCTTGAATGTAAATCAAGCAGAATTTACGGAAGCCAAAGCAACTTCTTTGGCCTTAGCCCTTGGTTTTTCCTTGGATAAAAACGAGGTGTTGAACAAGCTTTGTAGTGCTATCGAAGGGCGATATTTGGCGTTGAAAAGAGGAGAAGATTTAAGCAATGTCTATATTCAAAATTTGTATCGGTACCAACAAAAAGCACTTTATCGTGTTGATGAGGATGTTTTTGAAGGCACTATTTTGGAGGTAGATTCAAATGGGCGTTTGCATGTTTTGCATACCAATGATGCAACCATTCGAGTATATGCTTTTAAAGAAATTGTGTTTTTGTAGGTTTTGCATAAGCCCTAAATAGGGTCTGCTGAAAAACTCAATTCACATCATTTGTAAATTATATTGAGCAAATATACTTAAAATTATGATGCTAAAATGACCACTCCATTTAAAGTAAAATGATTGGCTAATTCGCTTTGCGTTAGCGGGAGAGGCTTTGTTTGAGCTCATTTTTCTTGTGGGTTGAGGTAATCTTTTAATACGCTATGATTTGACCACAAGAAAAATAGCGAGTGCCGATCACGCGACCGAAGGGAACGCCCTATAAAATGAATAGCTTATCTATGCTATTTAAATCAAACTATTGCACCACTTTAATGAAATCAAATACCCTTGCATTTAAACGGTTAAAGTAATAGCTTAAATCTCTAAAAATCAATAAATAAACTATTTTTCAGCAGCCTCTAAATAATATATGAAGTTACACCAACGCCTGCTTATACTAAAAACGATAAGGCCTAGCAAATATCAAATTTACTAGGCCTTATCGTTTTTTTATTGGTCGGATTTAATAGGATTTACTCCTCTTGTGCTGTTGGTTTAAAGCTTGTGCGTTTAGTGCCAGCGTATAAACTAAAATTTTGAAATCTACATTCTAAGGCGCCGTTAAAAACAACTATTTTTCTACTTGGTTTAAGGCCTACTTTTTTGAGGGCTTCTCGGTTTGAGCTGATCATCCAAGCTTCAAAACCGGCATAACTTTTTTTCAGGGTGTCGCCTACTTTTTTATATAAGTCTTCTACAAAAGCTTGGTCGCTCATACGTTCGCCATAAGGAGGATTCATGACCAATATGCCGCCTCCTTCTGGAGGAACGGAGCTTAAGAAATCGTTTTGACGTACTTTAATGATGTCTTCTAAGCCCGCATTGTTGATGTTTTCTTGTGCCAAGCGAACATTGGCGGAGATTAAATCGCTGCCCAAAATTTGAAAATCAAACGGGGTTTTATGGTCGATGGCTTCTTGTTTTACCTTTTTCCAAAGGGTAATGTCAAAATCATTCCAAGTTAAAAATCCAAAATGTATTCTTTTGATTTGTGGAGGAATATTGAGGGCAAACATGGCTGCTTCAATAAGTATGGTCCCTGAACCACACATGCCATCTATGAAATTGCTTTTTTTATCCCATTTTGACAGGTAAATCAATCCTGCCGCCAATACTTCGTTGAGTGGGGCTTCGTTGGTGGCAACCCTATAACCTCTTTTGAATAATGGTTCTCCTGAGCTATCAAGCGAAATCGAACATTGCTCTTTGTTGATGTGCACATGAATTCTTAAGTCAGGCGTAGAAACATCAACAGAAGGCCTGCGGTCAAACTTTTCTCTAAATCGATCGACAATTGCATCTTTGGTTTTAAGGGCCACATATTGGGAGTGGTTAAACGTTTCAGAATGCACGGTACTGTCAACGGCCAAAGTGCCATCTACTTCCAAATAATCTTCCCAAGCAATGCTTTTTACCAAGTCATACAATTCCATTTCGGTTAATACTTGTCCCGATTTTAAGGGTAAAAATACTCTTAAAGCCGTGCGAGAGCAGTAATTGACTTTGTATAACAATTCTTTGTCGCCACTAAATGCAACCGCCCTGTTTTCTATTTTAATGTCGGTAGCACCAAGGTCTAGTAGTTCTTGGGCTAAGATTTCTTCTAAACCAAAAGTGGTTTTAGCGATATAATTTTGTATTGGAGTTGACATAATAGGGGTTAAGGGCGATGAAGGGTAATATGAATAAGGATTTGTATTGCCAACAAACCCTGTTGTTGCGCTACTAAGATAAGGTAAACCTCACCTGAATCCCAAACAAAGTATTGGTTCTGTAAAAGGAGTTCGATACTTTAGGCGAATTGATGGTATGGTCAAAGTAAAATTGTAAGTTCAGCCTTTGGTTAACTACGTAACTAATATTGGGTTTAATTGAAATCAGGAGGTTTCCGGAGGTGACACTATTTAAGCCTTCTAAAGTTCTTTGCGTGGTTTTGGTATCACTTATTCGGGTATCAAAACGGAAGGTTAAATCATTTTTCAACACAAAGTCTTTGGTAAATGGTATTTTATAATTCGCTTTCGTAAAGCCAAAACCAATCACAACTTCATTGTTACCCAATTCTGTGACCTGAAAATTCGATAAGCTCAAATTGATGTCTCGGGTTTTTCTGTATTCTAATTTAATGGTCACATTCTTTTTCGTTTTCATATTCACCCCTAACAAAGGTGAAAATGCCTCTTTAATACTTACACCAGCGATTACATAAATCGGATTGAAAATGGCACTTCCTGAACTTGTGTTTAAGGATGACGAAAATTTGCTTGCCAATGGTTGGTCTAGTTCCGAATGGTCTAAACCAATAAAACTGTTGTCGTACAAACTAGAGTTATTGTAAGCACCAATGCTATAAAGAGAGGAGTATTTGTGGGTAAGGCTCACGGTCGAAAAGAATTTTTTCACAAGGCCTAAGCTTGATAAACCGCTGTAGTCTATTTGCCAATTGGGTAAAGGGATTTTAGGGAATGAAGTAAGTTTGGTTGTATTGGCATCAGCACCGGTATAAGCAGCTATAAAAGCAGGGATCAGCACATCTTGAGAATTGATGTTGTATTGAGCACTGTTCTTGTTTTCATTTAAAGTGGTGAGGCGTGACTTAATGATTTCTCTGTTTTTTCGGAATGTTTCAAATACCTCAGAAGCATTACTGCTATTGTCACTGATAAAGGAGGTTTTGATACTTATAAAAGAAATGTTGTAAGAACCCGAACGCACTGGAGAGTAATGCGAAAAACTGCTTGTGTTTTGGTCGTATCGGTAGGTTTCAGTATACAATCCCGTTCGGTCTCTTTTGGCATCGAGTTGTACTTTAAAATCTTTGAAAGGTTCTAAAGTGGTTTTTAGGGTAATGTTTTCGGTGTAATTTTGTCCCATTTGGGCACTCATATTGGGGTTGGTACTGATCCAATTGTTTGCGGCTGCTTGGTCAAGAAATGGGCCTAAGTCTTGAGAGCCTAAAAGAAATGGAATACCCGGTGCAAAAGCGCCATCACTTTCTTTATGATTCGACATGCCCAGGTAAACAGGTTTGGGCCTAAATCCAGGAACGGCGGTACCTTCTTTTAAGGAATACGTGAAATTGAGGCTTTTAGCGGTCATTAAAATTCTGAAAATTCCTTTTACGAGTTTAAGCTCAGGTTTTGGCTTTATGGTATCTTTTGGGTCAGGTTTTTTTGGTGGCGTTGGACTGTTGATTTCTTTTAAAAACTTAACTTTGTTGTAAAGTTTTATTAAATCAATTCTACCGTTGACACTTTTTTCAGCAGCGTTGGTAATGGTATTCCCTAAAGAATCGGCGGTAGCCAAAGATGCCCCTTGCCATAAGTACGTGGCGCCATACCTGGTATCGGCACTTAACCAATCGGTGAATGGTAATTTGTTGAATGGGATTTTATAGTTAAAGCCAATATTTTGATCAAAGCGTTGTAATCGTCCTCCTTTTTTTAGGTTTGATTCAATTTTTTTATCATTCGTTGGGGTGTTAATTTCTCCAAATTCCTCATCAATAATTGCCAATACGTTTGCGCCGTAATTCAAAGATAAACTTTTCGTGAGCGCCCAGTTTAAGCCGTAAGTTCTATTGAATGTAAATGCTTTTTGGTATTGAGGATCAACACCATCAATCCCTAAAAATGAATTTCTGTTTTGCATTTTATTGTACGACCGGTTAACATCAGCCGTAAAAGACAACATGGCTGGCATAAGGGTGAGGTTAAAGTCTTTAATCAGCGCCAAATAAGGCGATTTGAGGTTTAAGCCTTTCAACGGTTCTAGGTTTTTGGGACTGCCTGTAAAGTTATACCTGATGCCCGCTTTGTATTGTAAGGTTGTGTTTTCGGCAATCAAATAACTCGTTCTAATCCCGTCAGAATAGCTTGCCGATAGGCTTAAATTTTCGACATCATAAAGGTGTGACTTAGGGTTTTTGCCTGTTTTTACCTTGGAAAGGTTGGTGATATTGATACTTCTTTTGGTACTTTGGTCTATTAATATTTGACGCAAAGATTCACGTTTTACGGGATCCTCGACAGAAGCAAGTGACGCGTCTAGTTTAATGTCGGGATTGGTGGGGTCGTATTTTGGGGTAGAGGTACTTCTGTCGTAACTTACAAACAAGGGTATTTTTAGGCCCGCTTTTTCAGGGATTAATTTGTCTAGGGATACATTTGATTGTACGCCATAGTCTATTTGTTCATTGAGGTTTCTTTGGGATATTTTTTGATCAATAGAACCGAAGCCAATGCCCATGTATTTCCCTGATAAAGATACGGTGGCAAAGTCTGCTAATTTTGCATTTGCTCGTCCGATGGCTGCATGGCCAGTGTTGTTTACAAAGTCTGTCACCCTAAATTCATCCATCCAAACACAGGCCGAGTAGGGGTGTTGGTCTTTGGTGATAGGGTTTTTTAACCCAAGCATCAGCACCTGAATAGAGCTTAAGTCAGGGTTTCCGACGATGCTCACGTTTCTGTTTTCCACAAATCTAGAGAACGCAATCCTTTGGTCATAAGCGCCAATTCTATTTCTAGCGGCTTTTACACCACTAAGAGCATCAAAAGAAATGTCTACATTGTTTTCCCATCGCCAAACTTCATTGTCGTCAACGGTTGGATTGCGGGTGTATACCAATGGAATTTCAATTTCATAATAGTTTTGGGTAAAATCGGTACCAAGTCTAATAAAGGCACGCAAGGTGGTATCAGGAGGAGAAGTGCTTGGAATGGTGGCGCTTTCCGCGTGGATAAACATTTGAAGTTTACCATAATTCATGAAATTGAAATTGGTGTTTTTGAATACAGCTCTCGCTTTCCCATCTCCCAAATTGTCAACGCACATACGGATTGATTGTTCATTTAACCGACGAGAAACATTTGACGTATTGTCTCGGTCACGGATAAATCCTGGAGGTACGGTATAGCCAGAGGTTGTACTTGAGCCTTGTGAATTTTCTTCAATGTTTACGGTTGAAATATTGAATGCGGTATTGATTGGCTCTGGTTTTACTTCTGCTGTTTTTTCGTCTAAGTCTGTCGCTGGGAAAAATGTTCTCCATTGACCAGCCACCAATTGCAATTGGGCCATACGCAAAGCCACCGGTTGCGACCATCCTGTAAGGTTCATCCTTAAATACCTGATTGATTTTAAATCGGTAATGTTGTTGATGTTTTTAGCGTTAGGATCTCTAATCGGGATCCTAAATTGGTACCAAGCCACACTGTCTTCGTTTTGTATGCTTACTTCTTTGGCAATGATGTATTTATTAGAACCCTGGAGTTTGTTGGGGGATAAGTCAATTTCGTATTCAAAATATTGTTCCAAATCATTGATGGTGTTGTTTTGGTTTAAATCTTCATTGTCAGGGGAATTGGTAGAAGAGGGCGTAAAGCTTTGTCCGCCAGTGTTTTCTGGTGAATTGTTTTCTAACCCGTTGTAATGTTTGTAACGGTCAATAATTTTATAGTTTTTATCGGCATTTGAATTGTCTAAATAATGCACAAAATCATCTGCTGATGGATCTTTGAGTACCGCATTTTTTGAAGCGTCAGGGATTTTGTCTATAAAACTTTTTCCATAAAAAGTGGCTTCTTCGGTGTTTTTTACCCCATCTAAACCAATATCTTGTAGAGGTCTTGCGCCGGTAGTGGCAGCAAAAGCATCGTTGATGTAGTTTCCTTGTGGTATATTTCCCCAAATATTGGCAGTTGCAGCGGTAGATAAGCCTGGTGCGGGCAAGCCATTTTCAAATGATTGTTGTCCATCTTTCAACACATCTTCAGAAACGTTACCGAGGTGAATATACATTTTTCCTCCTGTGGTATTGTAGATTAAACTATCGGCCGTGCCGGCTTTGTTTTTAACTGGAATCCCTCCATGTTTTGATTTATCACTGATGAATGGATCCATCAACCAAAATTCTAGGTATTGAATATTGGCATTGTCAAAATCGGTATCAGTGGTAATCGACCTTGTAATAGAACCAAAGTTGAGTTTGGGGTCTCCATTAATGGTTCCATCAGGATTAAGGTTAGGGTTGTAATTGTAGGGCCCACGTTCGGCGGGGTAAAAGTTTAAATCAAATACGGGTTCATTTAATTGTGCTTGTTGTTGGTCTCTATTGGGATAGATTTCTTGTGGCAATACGGCCCTAACATAATGGTTTTTAATGTCTTCGCTAGAGATGTTGGTGGGTTTATTGGTTCCTCCATCGGTATAAAAAACATTGTCAATCATGTACCAAGCCAACTTTGCCCTTTTGTAGCCAAATTCTAACTGACCAGTACCCAAATTTGACATCGTGATGGGGGTTGATCCCAATTTCCATCTGGTTGGACTTCTTGTTAAGTCAAAAGGGTTTTCTGCTCCTTCAAAGTCATCTAAATAGGCGGTACCCGAAGAACCAATTAAGCTAGAACTTCCCGGAATAAAGGCGGCATATTCTCCTTGCAGCGCTACATTTGAGGGGACTTTGGTAACAATTAAAGGCAATTTGTCAATTAATTTGGTGATGGTGCGCGACTCTCTTTGGTAGGTTAGGTCAAGGCCCACAATGGTATTCGATACCGGTTCGTCACCAATGCTGACACGGGTAATTAATGGTCGTTCATTAAGGTGTAATATTGTTCCTCCAAGTACGATGTCTTTGTTGTATTTATAATCGAAACGCGCTCCGGTTAAAGATTTTTGTCTAAAGTTAAATAAATCGGCTTTTTCATATTTTATTCTGATTTCTCTGGCGGAAGCCATTACGCCCTCATTTAAAATTTTGATACGGCCTTGCTCGTAATTTACGGTATAGTCTGTGCCTTCCGTTAAAGGCGTTGAGCCGGCAGTGATTCTTACCGACCCTCTAGAAATATTTAAACCAGGCAAAGCAATATCGTTCGAAGAGGACGAGGAGGAGGCTACACGAAGAAAGAATTTGTTTTTGGAAGCCAGGTTTAATAAATCACTTTTTGTTTTTCTATAGATTTCTTTGAAGGCATATTTCTCAATTAAATTCACCTCCGTCGTATCAAACTTGCTTGCCAAGTAGGCCCCAAAAGGTTCCAATACCGGAAAAATGATTCTACCAGCAGAAGTATCTATGGTTGTGCTCGGAATAAAGTCAAAGTTTCCATCGGGTTGAGGGTCATTGTTTTGATTTAAGCGGTCTAAATTAAATACTTGTAACAATGGTTTATTGGCCAAATGTGCTCCTTCATGAATACTCGGATTGTCTATCCCAGAAGCATCATCTTTGTAAATAATTCTAAATTGAAAATTCTTTTTACTTACATTTGATTGGTTGATGTTATAGATGTTTTTCATCTGTAAGTTCCACATGGGCAGGTCTGTGCGGATAGTCGTTGGGCGTAATAATTTTAAAATAATTGCCTCCGTTTTTTCTACGCCACTTAATTGTTCTGAAGTTTCCCCTACTTTATGAACAGCGTTGGTCGTCGTAGTATTGTCGGTATAGTTATAGGCAACAGCCAGTACATCATCGTTTCTTAAAGGTGAATTTAAAGATATATAACCCAATTGGGCGTTGATGGTGTAGTCTTTGCCTAAGGTTAGTTTTCGTGCTGATTTAACGGTTTCATAGCCCGCCACTTTTTGTAAACCATAGCCTTCGAGTATGCTATTGGCCATCTCCACGTTTCTCACCGCATTGTTCATCAATACCGTACTGTAAATATTATTTGAATTGTTGTCTGGCAATACATTCGAGTTCCCCGGCATATACACAAATGAATTGCCTATGTCATGGGGGGTGTTTTCGCCCAAATCCATCAAGGCGATAATGTTTCTTGCTCCTTCAATTGTATTGTTACGGTTGGTTACATATACATCTATGATGTTCGCAATCTTAATACCCGAATTCACAAGGGGTAAATTCTGTAAGGCTTTTTCGTAATTATTCCTAAAATATTGGGCTAAAAAGTAATGACGATTGTCTTCATAATTGTCGGCTCTAAATTCAATTTCTTTATTTTGGGCATTATTTTGAATTACTAATTCGTCAGATTTACCCCTTTGGTTGGCAGCCACCGCAGAAACCCAAAGTTTTCCAAATTGCAAATCGGCCCTCACCCCAAATAAATTTTGGGAGCCTTGTATCAATTGACTGTTGAGTGGAAAGCTAATATTACCCGCATCAATTTTTTTAATGATTTCATAATCAAGACCATTGTAGTCTATTTTTAAGTTGTTTTCAAAATCAAAAGTTGCTTTGGTATCCCAATTTAAGCCCAACTTAAGTTTTTCCCCCACCTTTCCTTGCACATTCAATTGTATGGTTTGGTTAAAAATAAATTGTCCCATACGTTGTAGTCTTACTGGCGTGTCAGGTTTGTCTACCCTTTGAAATTGTCCACCAAAATCAAGCATTACATTCCCATTTGGCTTGATATCGATTACGTTACCACCAAAAATTCTGTCCATGGTAGGGCTCATCACAATCTTAGGCACCAAGCGGGCATTGCCCATGGTGGTATCGCCTACACGAGGGTCTTTTTTGTTTTTCCAGTATTTTTGAGCTGCTTCTTCTTGTCTATGTTTTTCAAATTCTTCGTACGACATTTCTGAAGGAGATCGGTAATCTAAATCACCAATTTTTTCGGTTACATGGTAAGAACCCGCGGTGTCATCACCAATTTCAACATCTTTTTTGATATTGGTTGGGTCTTTTAGCAAGAGTGGTGATTTAGATGGTTTGTTACTATATGCATCACCATACCGATCTTTGTCTTTGTAAGTAGACCGGCGTGTTTTCTTTTTTGGTTTTAAGGCCTCTGTGGAATCGGCCTCTTCAGGGTTAAAAGTATTGAATAAAAGTGTTTGGGTTCCATTTTCTTTTGCAACCGAAAGCCAAGCCATTAATGAAAATAGTAGCCCGAAAAATAGCAATAGATATGGTTTTTGAATTTGCAATCTTTTGTTTTCGAATGGTTTGCGTTAAGTGTTGGGTATGGTATGCTTATGTTTAAGCCGTTTTTAATGCTTGACGAATTAAATTTTCAAGTGTAATGTTGTTGTCATTTTTAATTAATTGGTCAATTGTTTTTTCGGCAACATTTTTGGCTATGCCCAAAGTTTGTAAAGCTGATAACGCTTCAGACTTCACTGTATTGTGTGTGATGCCAGATTGCACACCACCTTGACCATTTCCTAAGCCTTCTTTTTTAACTTTATCTTTAAGTTCAAGAATAATTCTTTGGGCTGTTTTTAGGCCAATGCCTTTTACACTTTGAATTAATTTTACGTCTTCATCGAGTATGGCAATTTCTATTTCTCGTACCGATAGCGATGATAAAACCATTAAAGCAGTACTTGGCCCAACGCCAGAGATAGAAGTAAGCAAAAGGAAAACTTTTTTTTCATTGGGCTCATAAAATCCATATAAACTATGGGCGTCTTCTTTGATGCTTAAAACGGTGTGTAATTTGCATTTTTCAGCATCTTTTAAAATCGCATAGGTGCTCAATGAAATTCTAATATTATAGCCAATGCCTCCTGTTTCAAGGATAACCAAAGCGGGGTCTTTGTATATTACTTTGCCTTCTATGTATGCAATCATTTTATTATTCTCCTAAATTATTCATGACTAAAAAATCTTAATCTCAAAAATAACATTTTATCCCTATGAATATAGATTTTTGAATGTATTTTTTTAGCGATGCCGATTTTTTTTGAAAAGATTTTGAAGGGTACTATACCTCCAATACCATGATTTTAAGAAGTTCAACCCCTACAAAATTGCCTACCTCATATCCCATGGTATAAGGTAGTCGTGTTGGGTAGCGCCTAATTGAGAATAAGTTTGGCGGGTATGCCCACCGCCTTGCTGTTTGAAGGAATGTCGGCCAATACTACTGCACCAGCACCAATGATGACATTGTTGCCAATTTTCACCTTTGGTAAAATGGTGGTATTGGCCCCAATTTGGCAAAATTCACCGACACTGACTCCTCCTAAAATTCTCACACCAGGACAGATTTCACTGTATTGCCCAATGCTTGCATCGTGGTGAACGGATGCTAAGGCATTGATCAATACGCCTTCTCCAAGGTGTACTGAATTTGAAATTACGGCTGATGTCATAATATTTAAGCCCGCTTCTAGGGAGTTGTTTTCGCCAATCATTGCATTTTGTGCAATCACCGACTGTAGTTTTCCTCCTAAAGTGTTGAACTTGTCGGCAAACATTGCCCTCAATTTTGGATTGCCTACCCCCAAACAAAACTTGCTATTTTTTTGAAGTATAGCGAATGCGTCTTCATAGTGGTGAATGATAGGGTAAGTATTGTATATTAAATCGGTATGAAGTGTTTGATTGTCAAAAAAAATAATCTCTTCTTCAAATTTATTTTTAATAAGGATGTCAAGTATTTCTCTTGCATGCCCACCTGCACCAACAATAATCATAAAAGGTAAAAAGTTAAAGGTTAATGATTTTCAACGCATTATTTTTACTTCTATTATATTGTTGCCCCATTAATTTTAATAAAAAATACTGGTTAATGATTTCAATTTTTGTGTATCACAATATTTTGTTGAATATTTGTTAAAATATACATTAACCAATCTATTAGCATGAGTTTATTAATTGTAGGATCTGTAGCATTTGATGCCATTGAAACACCTTTCGGAAAAACAGATAAAATTATTGGTGGCGCAGCTACTTACATTTCTTTATCGGCCAATTACTTCACTAAAAAATCAAATTTAGTGGCCGTTGTTGGAGGTGATTTTCCTAAAACCTATATAGAATTACTTCGCAACCACGGCGTAAACACCGATGGTTTGCAAGTGAAAGAAGCGGAAAAGACATTTTTCTGGTCTGGGAAATACCACAATGATTTAAATACACGTGATACTTTGGTAACAGAATTGAATGTGCTGGGTACATTTGATCCTTTGGTTCCTGAAAATTACCAAGATTGTCAATTTTTAATGTTGGGAAATTTAGCGCCAAAAGTGCAAAGTACCATGATCAATAGATTGAAAAATCGTCCTAAATTGATCGTGATGGATACCATGAATTTTTGGATGGATATTGCCATGGATGACCTTAAAGAAACCATTGGCATGGTAGATGTACTTTCCATCAACGATGAAGAAGCTCGTCAACTTTCTGGAGAATATTCATTGTTGAAGGCTTCTAAAATTATCAGGGCCATGGGTCCTAAAACCTTGATAATCAAAAAAGGAGAACATGGTGCTTTGTTGTTTCAAGGTGACGAAGTTTTCTTTGTGCCGGCCTTGCCTTTAGAAGAAGTGTTTGATCCTACAGGGGCGGGTGATACTTTTGCCGGAGGATTTATTGGCTATTTGGCTTCAACCAATGATATTTCATTTGAAAACATGAAACGTGCGATTGTGTATGGTTCGGCTTTGGCGTCTTGTTGTGTGGAGAAATTTGGCACGGAAAACCTATTGGAGTTAACCGCATCAGATATTACGGATAGGGTGAATGAATTCGTGAAACTTGCGACATTTAAACTGTAAACATCAATTTAGTATCATAAAAAAAGCTTCCCAACTTTAGGTCGGGAAGCTTTTTTTATGGATTAAGGGGTAATTATACGCCCAAACTAATTGATTTCATAGAAGTCATCGCTTCACGTAACTCAGCACCTACTGCTTCGATAGGGTGAAAACGTAAGATTTCATTGATGGTAAACAATGTTTTATTGTCTACGCCATTGTCAATGCCTTCATTGTAGTTTTTACCAATAATGTTGGTTTCTACCGTTTTGAAGAACTCCGTTAATAATGGTTTACAAGCATGGTCAAATAAATAACAACCATATTCTGCAGTATCAGAAATGACACGGTTCATTTCGAATAATTTTTTACGAGCAATGGTGTTTGCAATCAAAGGCGTTTCGTGTAATGACTCATAGTAAGCCGATTCTTCGATGATGCCTGATTCTGTCATGGTTTCGAAAGCCAATTCAACACCAGCCCTTACCATCGCTACCATTAGCAATCCGTTGTCATAATATTCTTGCTCAGAAATTTTAACGTCACCTGCTGGTGTTTTTTCAAAATTTGTTTCACCTGTCGCTGCTCTCCAAGTCAATAAATTTTTATCGCCATCAGCCCAGTCAATCATCATGATACGAGAAAATTCTCCTGAAATAATATCATCTTGGTGTTTGCGGAACAATGGACGCATGATTTCTTTCAATTCTTCAGAAAGTTGGAATGCTTTGATTTTCGCAGGATTTGAAAGTCTATCAAACATACCGCTTACGCCACCATGTTTCAATGATTCGGTAATTACTTCCCAACCATATTGAATTAATTTTGATGCATATCCTTTGTCGATTCCTTTTTCAACCATTTTGTCGAAACAAAGAATAGAACCTGTTTGCAATAAGCCACAAAGAATTGTTTGCTCGCCCATTAAATCAGATTTAACCTCTGCCACAAAAGAAGATTTTAAAACACCTGCTCTGTCACCACCAGTGGCAACGGCATAAGCTTTGGCATAAGCCCATCCTTTTCCTTCTGGATCGTTTTCTGGATGTACCGCAATCAAGGTTGGTACACCAAAACCTCTTACATATTCCGCTCTCACTTCAGATCCTGGACATTTTGGGGCTACCATAATTACCGTGATGTCTTTACGGATTTGCATTCCTTCTTCCACGATGTTGAAACCATGTGAATATGACAAGGTTGCTCCTTTTTTCATCAAGGGCATAATTGCCGTTACCACAGGTGTATGTTGTTTGTCGGGTGTTAAGTTGATGACTAAATCAGCCGTAGGAATTAATGTTTCATAAGTGCCTACTTTGAAACCATGTTCTGTAGCGCTTACAAAAGAGGCTCTTTTTGCATCAATGGCTTCTTGACGAAGGGTATAAGCGATGTCAAGTCCTGAATCTCTCATGTTTAAGCCTTGGTTTAAGCCTTGAGCGCCGCAACCAACAATTACAATTTTTTTGCCTTTCAATGCTTCAACACCTTCAGTAAATTCTGAGCTGTCCATGAATTCGCATTGTCCTAGTTGTTCTAATTTTTCTCTTAAAGAAAGCGTGTTAAAATAATTAGCCATTTTGTTATTTAATTTGAGATAGTTGACACTTTAGTGAATCCTATAAAAGGGAATATGCATTCGCTTTTACATTACAAATGTGTAAAAAAAATACTTAAATAAGTGGTGATTTTATTGTTTATTTAGGTACTTATCATGGTTTGGTATATTGTGTTGTGCTTGGTTTTTGCGTAAGTTGTTGTTATTGAGTGTTTTTGTTGTTGGTGTAGGATGTAAAAATTAATATAGAACATGCCACTTTAACCGCGCCAAAGTTTACTTTAAAGGTATTCCCATTGGGCAAACATGGCCGCTTGCCCTTTGTAGATGCCATTTTCATCTATGATATTCCAAACGCAGGCATTCACAATGTCGAACCTGATGCCTGTACTGGAGATTCGCGTACCTCGATAGGCATTTGAAAAGCCTGTGTTTTTTAAATTGTTTAAAAGCAATGCCCTGTCATCTCTTACGGACGCTTCTGCTGATTTTTTGGAAGGCATTTGGGTGAATTTTTCCCATGGCAATTTCCAAAGCTTTTGCGCATTTAAGTTAGCATAATTAAATATGGGGTCGGTTTCTGTACCATGCGACACCACCACAAATGCGGCCTCATACAAGGCTTTTGCTTGCGCTTCTTCCGTTAACAATGGATCAATTAAATCCAGGCCTAACCAATGTTTATACGAAGCAATGATTAGGCTAGCTTGTTTGAGGTTTGTTTGGTCGAGTGTCAATGGTTTGGCGATTAGGGAATACGAATGATTGATAGTTTGTAAACTTACTTAAATTTTGAAATTTATACTTGATGCATAGGCTTATTTGTACAGCATTTGGGCTGCCTTTTGATGGCTATTGAATGTTTATTACTGCACAGGTATGCTGATTTATCATGCTATTTCCTTAAGTATGTTGCCGTTTTTTGCCTTTTATGGCAAGATGAAATGTTGTAATAGTTAAATATTTTCAATTTATTTTCATATAAAAATGGTTTCGTGGTATTTTTTTTTACTTTTGTACTGCTTACTCACACAAGCAAAGCCCCAAGTCTCTATCAATATATTGACACGTGTTGTGTATTGATGGCAAGTTATTAAACTTATGTTAGCATGAAAAAATCCCTACTCTTTTCGGTTGCACACCTTATTGGCATGTCTATGTTGTATGCCCAAACCCCAAGTACTACCATTGCCACATGGAAAAATGATGCCAAGGGTGCTTACAATATTATTCATGACGATTTTGGAGATGGGGGAGTAATTGGAATTCAAGATTATGCCGATACCATGCATTTTAACCGAGGGTTGAAATTTACTTTTGGGGCCATTACGTCTGCTTGTGAAGCGGATCCGGCCATTTATGTAAAAGCAAAAGCCATGATTACCGATCATGGACATGAAATTATCAACCATTCTCATACCCATTCTTGCGCCATTGGTAGTGCCAATTGTGGTGGAACGGGAGATAATTACGAGTGGGCAGTGGCAGGCAATACCAATGCTTTTAATATAGAAGTCGACTACGCCCATAATTCTATTCAAACAGGTACTGGCTATGCGCCAAGGTTTTATATTTTTCCTTATGATCAATTTAACAATGATGCCAATGTGTATTTGCAATCAAAAGGATATTTAGGTTCAAGAACGGGGGCCTACAATGCGGCGGCAGATTTTGATTTTGGAGCGAGTGCTTTAGGTTTTTTTAAAACGCCATTGGTAGTAGATGTTGCAACGGTTGGCGCCAATACCAATGCCATTAATTTAAATTATTGGGTCGATCAAGCCATTGCCAATAACCAATGGGTGAATAGAGAACTGCATAATGTGGGCAACACGGGATGGGGTTCGGTGTCTGTCGCCAATTATAGAACACACCTTAATTATGTAAAATCAAAAGTGGTAGCGGGTGATTTGTGGGTGGGTACCATCTCTGAAATACTGACCTATCAAATTCAAAAACTTCATTATGCTGCGCCAACCACGGTGTATTCGGCCCTAAATAAAGATATTACCATTACTTGGCCTACGCCTAGTTTTGATGTGTCTACCTATTTAAGCACACTGCAAGTAAAATCCCCTGTAACCATCAAGCTTGATTTGGATGGTCTTTCGGCTTTAGATTATACCATTACCCAATCCAATAATATCATTGCCAACAAAACCATAAAAAATGGGGTGCTCTATTTTGATGCTTATCCTCATGAAGGCAGTATTACCGTAACTTTAGTGCAATGTCCTGCTTTGTGCATCACTGCTCAACCTGTCAATAAAACCATTGCTGTAGGTGGTAGTACTACTTTTTCGGTAAACGCTGGGGGAGCAAGTGGCATTACCTATCAATGGTTTAAAAACAACCAAGAGATTCCCAATGCCATTGGGGCGACCTTTAGTTTAAGTAATATTCAATTGGCTGATTCTGGCTATTATTCGGTAAAAGTTAGCGCTGGGATAGCTTTCGAAACGTCGACAAGTGCTAAACTTACGGTCATCAAAACCCCACCTGCAACTACGCCATATAAAGGTTCGGCTTTTGTGATTCCTTGTAAAATTGAAGCAGAAGATTTTGATAATGGCGCTTCGGGCGTTGCCTACAGTGATGTAAGTAATTATAACGAAGGGTCAGCTTTTTATAGAGATTCAGAAGTGGATATTGATGTTTGCAACGATGGGGCGCCTTGTTATAATCTTGGGTATACAGAAGCAGGGGAATGGTTGAAGTATACCGTGGATGTTTCGGAATCAAAAAAC
>JBIKPL010000181.1:0-6061 GCA_044357485.1 Cytophagales bacterium | reverse complement strand
GTATTTTTAGCTAATTGGTATTTTTTTGTTTTAATAATCATCTTGAAATTAAATTTTAAATTTTAAATGTTGAACTTTAAATTGACTAATTTAAGATTGAACATTATAACGTTGAAAGCACGGTATGGAAAGAAGTTTCAGCCATCAATTTGGCTTTCAAATCTTTGATGGCAATACGTTCTTGTAAAGTCGAATCCCTATAACGAATCGTTACCGTATCGTCTTCTAATGACTGATAATCAACGGCAATACAGAAAGGAGTACCAATAAGATCCTGACGGGTATAACGTTTCCCGATATTGTCTTTCTCCTCATAAATCACATTCAAATCAAGCCTGAGGTCGTTAAAAATCAACCTTGCTTTTTCTGGCAAACCATCTTTTTTGGTAACCGGAAAAATGGCCGCTTTGATTGGTGCCACTGCTGGATTTAATTTTAAATACGTTCTCACTTTTTGCTGATCTCCTTCGCCTACTACTTCTTCGGTATACGCATTGCAAAGGGTCATTAAAAACAAACGGTCTGCACCTACAGAAGTTTCCACCACATAAGGAATATAATTTTGATTGATTTCTGAATCAAAATATTGTTGTTTTTTGCCTGAATATTCTTGGTGGGATTTTAAATCAAAATCAGTTCTGGAGTGAATGCCTTCTACCTCTTTGAATCCAAATGGAAATTCAAATTCAATGTCAACTGCTGCATTGGCATAATGGGCTAATTTCTCGTGGTCATGAAAACGCAATTTATTTTCTGGCGTTCCAAGCGCTTTATGCCAAGCCATACGTGCGGCTTTCCAATGTTGGTACCAGGTCATTTCATCTCCCGGACGAACGAAAAATTGCATTTCCATTTGTTCAAATTCTCGCATACGGAATATAAACTGACGGGCCACAATTTCATTTCTAAAGGCTTTCCCAATTTGAGCAATCCCAAAAGGGACTTTCATTCGGGCACTTTTTTGAACATTCAAAAAGTTAACAAAAATACCTTGTGCTGTTTCTGGTCTTAGGTAAATGGTACTTGAGTCTTCTGCTACAGAACCTACTTGGGTAGAAAACATCAAATTAAATTGACGCACATCCGTCCAATTGGCGGTACCAGACACGGGACATTTGATGTTTTCTCTCACAATCAAGGCTAAAACGCCAGTCAAATCTTCTGATTCAAGCAAACGGGCCAATTCTTTTTCAAGGGCTAAACCAGCTTCAGGAGACAATTTAGAGGCATGTTCTTCAATTAACACATCGGCTCTGTAACGTTTTTTAGAGTCTTTGTTGTCAATCATCGGATCGCTAAAACCATCTACGTGGCCAGAGGCTTTCCAAGTGGTAGGATGCATAAAAATGGCGGCATCAATGCCTACAATATTTTCATTCAACTGCGTCATGGTTTTCCACCACAAAGCCTTGATGTTATTTTTTAATTCAACCCCAAAAGGACCATAGTCATATACTGCTGAAAGACCATCATAAATTTCACTTGATGGGAACACAAATCCGTATTCTTTGGCATGAGAAATCACTTGCTTAAGTGAACCTTCTGTGGTAGCTTTTTCTTGAGTAGCATTCATGAAACAAATATATATAAAAAAGTGATTAATGACGTCAATTAAAAAGCATAGAAAACAAAAAAAGGCAGAAATTACTTTCTGCCTTTGTACTCGAAGTGCTTATGGTTTTATTGAATAAAAGGTTTCCCTTTGGTAAATATCACAAAATCTAATGAAAAATCAACCGGGTTACCAATCAATGATGGGCCAAAAGAGAAGATAACGGTCGACACTTTGCTCGCATCTACAACACCCATGTCCGAAAGTTTGACAGAAACCAAATTCCAACCCGTTAATTTATCGGCAGGGATTTTAAAAGTTCTATTCTTACCTGTTTCTTTTAAGATTAAAGAAACCGCATTTGTTTTATTTCCATTATTGTTGATCAAAAAATTAAGGTAAACATCCTTTGGATCACTGGTCCCTAAATTTGTTAATATTTTAACAAAACCCATGTTATACTCGCCCACATACCAGTTTTTAGGTAGCGCGGCTACACGCAAGAATTTTTTTCCTTGGATGGCAGGAAAAGACAAGGAGTCTAAACCTTGATAGGTTGAAGATACGGTATCAGGAGATTTTCCATGGGTATATTTCAATATCTTTCCTTCAAAATCGTCTAGCAAATAACCAATTTTATTGTAATTAGGATTAGACTTAAGGTACACAGGCTTAATTTGACTTGCTTGACAATTGTTAGAAAATGTCATGTCGCACCATTCCCCTTTCGCAAAAAATGCCAAGGTATCTGTTTCTCCTAACCAATAATTAAGAATATCGGAACTTACGCCACTAAAACGTTTCACCGCATGGGAAGTTCTTCCTTTTACGGTAATGTTCCATTCTAAATTGCCCGAAATTTTGGCCGATAAAGTATCGCCCCATTTTGCAAAATCTAAGGTGTCTTTAGGATTTCTTTTAAAAGGTGTTTCAACGATAGAACAATAATCTGGTCCCAATTGGTTTTCGATATTGTTATGTTTACAACCCCAAAACAACACCGAAGCGAGTAAGGTTATAAGGATAAAATGGTATGTTTTCATAAATAATATAATTAAGGAAATTATAATTAAGGTTTGAATGGACCGCCTTCGGTAATCACAAAATTATCGACCGCAAATTCTGCAGGGAAACCTGTAGCAGGATAAGAATCAAGACCAATAGACATGCCGCGAATTTTATGCGGTTCTAACGTACAGTTACCATTGCAACCATCAGAGTTAGGTTTTTTAAATTCGCTGTATTTCACACTTACCAATTTCCAACCTATCCAATCAACATTGATTTGCTTGATCCATTTGTCGTTTGATTTCGCCAAGCCAGCCCAAGAGCCTTCAGGAATTGCAAAGCCACCTGCAATAGATTTTGGTTCGTCAACATGTAGTGAATCTAGCTCATAAAACAAAAGCGTTAAACCCGTATTCGTTTTGCCGAAACCTTTTACATACATGTTTAAGTATACTTCATTGGCATTGGTTTCTTTTACCAAACCTACCAAATCTACTAACCTAATCATATCTAAACCTCCGATGTAACCATTGTTACTCAAATCATTTCCAGCACAGTATAGCGAGTATTTACCATGCGCCCTGTCGCTGTATTCTGATTTAGAAATAAAAGGACTATCCATCGCATCTGAATAAGGCACTGTTAAACCAGGAGCACCAGGAGAGGGTTCGAAATCAACAATGGTATGATTGTTAATGCCATTAATGACCTTTTCATAGTCTTTTGATTTGCCTACCACAAAAGATTTCGTGGTCTTTTTTAAGGTATTTGTAGCATCCGAATAACCAGTGATGGTTAAATTAGCGTCGCAAGTATCCCCATTGCTAAACAAAAGATAATCTGATTCACCATTCCAAGGACAAGTCACATTGTCTAATGTAGCACTGGTACCCGTTAAGGTTTTAACGGCACCATTTGCCCTACTCACAATAGCCACTTGCCAAGTCACTTCATTAGAAAACTTAGATTCTAAATAAGAAGTGCCCGTCAAAAAATCAACGTTTTTACCGCTATTGGTAAATTTAAATCCTAAAGAATCACCTTGTATAGCAAAACCTTCAGGAGCAGGAAGTACCTTTGGTCCTAAAAAAGGCTCCTCTTTAGACGAACGAGTACAGGCCGCTAACACCAAGGTGGATAGCGCTGTAATGATGATAGATTTATAGACAGTCGTAAATTTCATAGTGTAAATTTTTAAAGTCTTATAAATTAACAGTTAGGTTCATAAAGAACTGGTTGATGTTATAATTGTTTAATGTCATACCCGTAGTATTGGTCGTCCAATTATAAGTCATGTTCAAGAATGAATTGGTAGAGAACTTAATGTTTACCCCTGTAGATAAAATATCTTGAGCGATGTTAAATTTATAAGCGGTAGCAACATCTACTTTATTTACAATGGTACGAGCAGAGATCAGTTCATTTCCTACAGAAGTAAGTTTTTTGTACCCCAATAGCAGGTCTAATTTTTTAAGAATTTCAATAGACAAACCCGCATCAAGCAAGGTATTTTTCAAATCAATTTTTGCCAAGCCAGCTCTTGTGGTCGCTTCGTTTCTGTATCCCACTAAAAACACATACTTTCTTTCAGAAGCAATAAATTTACCTAAGTCAAAAGAAGCACCAGTAGTCAATACATTAAAGTTACGCAAGTCGGTAATGTTTTCGCCGATAATCTCTTTTAAGATTTCGTATTTCAATTCCGCATTGATAATCTTCGTAGAAGTGTCTGTTGCCAAACCAGCCGTGATACCTGTTCTGTTTGGTGTTGCAGCGCCATAAGGACTTGCGTTATTGTATTGAGGCATGAAATTACCTAAAGTAGTAACCAAGGTTCTGTTGTATTGCGATTCATTGCTGTAACGATCAAACAAGGTCATCGCTCTTGGATTAGCACCAATAGTACCGAACAAACCTTGGCTGTTATCCACATTTAATCTTCTGGTTTGCGCAGCAGGATTGTAATATTGAGGACCAACATTTTTATACGAACCGAAGAAATTTAATTGTAAGCCTTTAACATTAGCATTTACACCACCATCATAAAAATAATCTTTAAAACTTACCGAATCAGAAGGAGAGGTAAAATCATACGTAGAAATACCTGATTCAATATTTGCTTTGATGGCAACAGCACCTAAATCTAATCCGTAAGTAACATCACCAATAAATACGTGGTTTTTATACACATTTTGAGTCGTCGTCACCGGAATATCTAACAAACCCACATAATTACCATGAGCCGTCAACATCTTGTTTTTAATAAAACTCAAACGTCCACCAGTTAAAATTCTATCTGCGATATTAGCATCGTTGGTCGCATTGGTTCTCACTACAAAACCATACGCACCAATGGTGTCGACAATAGCACCGATGGCAAGTTTTGTGCGGGCTTGTGCCCCTTGTAAACGCCATTTGTTACCAAAATTGAAATTCTCGTATTCTAAAATTTGTCTTCTTTGCGTAAACACTTGAGATTCGTATTTGTAGAATATATCATCAGCATTGTTAACCGCATATTTCGACATGCCTTCACCCACATTGATATCTCCTACTTCATACGTAACCAAACCTGCAATTTTGCCACCGATTTGAAATTGACGAATTTGATATTGGGTACCATTACCAAAAAATGCCCCAAATGGGCTTTTTAACCTAAGGGTTACCAATGCTTTTAAATTGTCGCCCACTTTAATGGTTGGTGTTAAATCAAATATAGAATAGCCACTTACCCCTTTGGTAGGCGTAGTAGTGTTTCCTGTAAGAGCGCCACCATTTAATCTATTGTCAGAGATGAGAAACCTACCCATTCCGTTAAGGTAAAAATCGTTTTGGGCATTAACGAATGTATTTACAGACAAGCATACTGTAGAAAGGAGTATAAGTGCTTTGAATTTCATTTTGTATTTCTTTAATGATGAGAATGATATACTGAATTGATTGAAAGTTTTTTTAGAAGAATAACTTTAATTCTAGGGTAGTTTCTGTTCCGTTGAACTTGTCTAAGCTAAAATTAACATCCTCATGCGTAAACCATTTGTGACGCAAATGCAAACCAGCCGTGGATAGGAAATCGTAATCGAGCCCGAAGCCTAAAGACTTACCAGTTTGATTGACGGTACCACCTGAGTTTACGTCTTTAATTGTATTGATGCCGCCCAATAACTTTTCATAACCCGCATTGGCTACCACCATAATCTTTTTCATGGCTTTAAAAGCAATGGTCGCATCTACATAATACTGACGGGTATAAGCATCGTTGCTAAAATTGTTCATCAAATTAATGTGGCTTGTAGCAGTAGAATAAGTATGGTAATTCATCAACACAATGTCTTTTCCAAAAATTTTGGTTTTGTACATCAACAATACATCTGTCGCATTGAATGCTTTTTTGTTATTGGCATTTCCTTGAGTAATGGCGATATTTTCATACGCTCTTCTGAAAACACTTCTGATGCGGTTATAAGGACCACCTTCCATAAAGAAAGCATGAAACCTAGA
>JBIKPL010000024.1:0-16483 GCA_044357485.1 Cytophagales bacterium | reverse complement strand
TGCGTTAGCGGGAGAGGCTTTGTTTGAGCTCATTTTTCTTGTGGGTTGAGGTAATCTTTTAATACGCTATGATTTGACCACAAGAAAAATAGCGAGTGCCGATCACGCGACCGAAGGGAACGCCCTAGAAAATGAATAGCTTATCTATGCTATTTAAATCAAACTATTGCACCACTTTAATGAAATGAAATCAAATACCCTTGCATTTAAACGGTTAAAGCAATAGTTTAAATCTTTAAAAATCAACAAATAAACTATTTTTAAGCAGCCCCTGCCTACCGTGATGAGCAATCTTTTTGTGTCTGCCGACAAGGTATTCACAAAAGGTTTTTCATTAGGGTTTGGGGTATACAATTTGTTCGACCAAAAATTCATTTATGCTTTTACTTATAATGGAAACCATTGTGCTTTGCCTTCAAGTAGTCTTGAAATGGTGTTGAAATTGGTGCATACGTATTGCTGTATTTAAATTATTTGGGTTGTTGATTTAGGGCAGGTATGATAAATTGCGTTTTTTTCGTACTTCTGCTTATTATTTTAGTTAATTTAGCAAATTAAATTTAGCAAACTAAAATTGTTATCATGCAACTAATTGACAATCATTACGAAATGCAAGGGGTAAACCTTTTGGATGTTGTGGCCGAACATGGAACGCCGGTTTATGTGTATGACTCTTCCAAAATTCTTGATCAAATCAGTAATTTGAATGAGGCTTTCGCTGGTTTAAAGTTGAAGATAAAATATGCCACTAAAGCGTTGTCTAATTTGTCAATTCTTAAATTGATGAAAAAAGGGGGCGTTGGTTTAGATGTGGTTTCTATACAAGAATTGCATTTGGCTTTAAAAGCGGGTTTTACGCCCACTGAAATTATGTTTACGCCAAATTGTGTGCCTTTTGAAGAAATTCAAGAAGCAGCCCAGATTGGCGTACATATCAATATTGATAACCTGTCTTTTTTAGAAACTTTTGGACAATTGTATGGCCATGAAACGGCTTGCTGTATCCGAATTAATCCACATATTGCCGCAGGTGGAAATGATAAAATTAAAACAGGCCATGCTGAATCTAAATTTGGGATCTCAATTCTTCAGATTGACGAAGTATATGCATTAATTGAAAAATATAACTTAAATGTTTCTGGTTTACATGTGCATACTGGGTCGGATTTTGGCTCTGTAGAGGTGTTTATGCAAGGAGCAGAAGTGATTTTTTCTATCGCACGTCATATCAAAGATTTGAAATTTATTGACTTTGGTTCAGGCTTTAAAGTGGCCTATAAAAAAGGCGATAAAGTGACCAATCTTACCGAATTGGGAAGTAAAATGAAAATTGCTTTTACTGATTTTTGTAAAAGTTATGGCAGTGATTTAGAAATTTGGTTTGAGCCTGGCAAATATTTAGTAAGTGAATCGGGTATGTTATTGGCTTCCACTACAGTACTTAAGCCAACCCCTGCCACTACTTTTGTAGGCGTAAATACGGGTTTAAATCACCTTATTAGACCAATGATGTATGAGGCATACCACCATATTGTGAATGTTTCTAATCCTGTAGGGGAAATGAAAAATTATTCGGTAGTTGGCTATATTTGTGAAACTGATACGTTTGGTTGGGAGCGAGAAATGACTGAAGTTTCTGTAGGGGATATTATTGGTTTTAAAAACGCAGGTGCTTATGGGTTTAGCATGAGTTCTAATTATAATTCGCGTTTTAGACCAGCAGAAGTATTAATTCATAATGGAAAAGCACAGTTGATACGTCGTCGTGAAACCATGGAAGATATTTTAGCTACCCATATTGACATTTCGATATAATACAAATTGTTGGTTGTTCTCTTATTTTAGAAGGCAACATAATTTCATAAAAAAACCATTGTTAGTCGATAACAATGGTTTTTTTTATGAAATTAAAAGTATTGATTAATGTTTGCTTCTTGCGAGGGCTAAAAGTTGGCTTTCTAGGCCCCAATCTTTGGAAATTTTTAACATGGTCACAGCTTCAATTTCGCTGATATATCCTTTTTTCTCGTTGTCTTCCCAAACTGTTTTTAAGATATCAAATTTTTCTTCCTTGGTCGAATTGGATAAGTTATCTATTAAATAGGTTCTCGCCCTTGAGGTAGATGTCGCAAAATCTGAATTAATAAATTCATAGGTCCATGAAAGCGCTTCTTCTGCATCTAAATCATGAGCGGTTTGCGCAAGCAAATCGGCTTCCTCTTGATTGAGTTTGTGGTAATAGAAAATGATAGCTTTAATTAGCAATAATGCCTTTTTTTGCTCGCTATTCATGTTTGGACACTTTTAATAATAAATGATTGATATGCGTATACTTAAATCTAAACAATGAAAAATTCTTCTGACACTTTATCGGCTAGCATTTTACCTTCTTTAGACAAATATAAAATTTGATTTTGAAGCAATACTAAGTTTTTAGAAATTAATTTCTCAATGGTATATTTATGCAACTTAATGAAATTTGGATTTAATTCCTCTAAATATTTCAAATTACATCCCCACTTGGTTCTTAAGGTTGTGAGAACATATTCGTTGGTTTGGTCATTTAGGCTTAAATTTTCGCTTGTGGCCGTTTTTTGTGCTTCTTTGAGGAGTTTAATATATTTGTTATTGTTTGAAATATTGTATTGTCGCGAGTATCCATTATAAGAATGTGCGCCCGGTCCAACACCTAAATAGTGTTTTTGTTTCCAATAGTTGCTGTTATGCACGGCATAATTTTGATTTTTGGCAAAATTTGAAATCTCGTATTGTTCAAACCCATTTGTTTCCATGGCAGTTACCATAATTTCATATTGTTGCGCCGCAAACTCTTCGTCTATCGGTTTCATTTTGCCTTTTTTTACCTGCTGTCCGAATGCTGTTTTGTCTTCTATCGTGAGACAGTATGCCGAAATATGGTTGGTATTTAAGGCAAAAGCACTATTTAAATCATGTTGTAAATGGTCATGGTTAAGTGAAGGAATGCCATAAATGAGATCAATGGTTAAATTTGATATGCCGTTATCTTGCGCAATTTTAACACAATTGTTTGCTTCTATGGCATTATGTGCCCTGTGCATCAATTGTAGGTTTGCATCATTAAAGCTTTGTATCCCAATGCTTAATCGATTGATGCCGTTGTTTTTTAAAGCAATAATTTTGTCTTGATTAATGTCATCTGGATTGGCCTCTAGGGTAATTTCTGCCAAAGGATGTACATGGTGTAATTGATAAATCGTATTAAGTATGGTCGCCACTTCTTTTTCATCTAATAATGAAGGTGTTCCCCCACCAAAATAGATGCTATCAATGTTTTGCCCTTGCAGGTAATCTTTTTCTACATGCAGTTCTTGAACAATTGCTGCAATCATTTCTTGCTTGGGTTTTAAATTGGTGCTGAAATGAAAATCGCAATAATTACATGCTTGTTTGCAAAATGGAATATGGATATATAGGCCGGCCAAAATCTGAGATTGAATGTTTTTGAAATATTTTCGCTTAAAATTAATACTTTAGCGAAATAAATCTTCGTTTTTCTTCGTGTCATTCCGTATCATACTATTATTGCTGTTGTTTTCAAGCATTTCTGTGGCTCAAACACAGATTACGAAATCCTATTTTTTAACTTGTAATTTTAACCATGATGCTGACCATGTTGGGAAATACCTTCATTATTCACATACTTTCGCTGATTCTTCACAGGCATATATTCAAATACAATCTATCCTAAATGCCTTAAATACACAATCTTATTTTTTAGCTACCCTTGATGACGTGTATTGGCGAAATGACAGTTGTATGGCAACTATTAGTATTGGAAATAAATTGATCATCAACAAGTTAAATAAGGGGAATTTGCCAGAATGGCTTTTGAAAAAAATTGATTTTAAGGAGACTTATTTTGAAAACAAGGTGTTTAAACCTGAAACCATTGCCTCGCTATGCAGTAGAACTCTAAGTTTTTCCCAAGACCACGGTTATCCTTTTGCAAGTATCAAACTTGATTCAATAGCCATCGAAAATCAGCAATTAAATGCTTCCGTCAATTTTAAATTTGGCCCTTTTTTTAAATTTGACACCTTGTTAATTGCTGGTAAAACCAATATTAAAAGACAATTTTTAGAAAATTACCTGCGTATAGAATCTGGTGAAGTGTATAGCCAAGAGAAAGTTGATAATATTGCTAGGGCAATACAACAATTACCCTATCTTAAACTTACTGGTCCGATTAATGTTTTTTTTAATTCGGGAACAGTACGGGTAGAATTGATTTTAGAAGATGTCAAATCCAATCAAGTAGATGGAATTGTAGGTTTGCTTCCTAATGCCCAAAAAGATGGCGGAGTAATGCTTACCGGAGAATTTAATTTGGTACTTAGAAATTTATTCCAAACGGGTAAAATGATCAAAGGGGAGTGGAGACGTTTTCAAGAAGCGTCTCAACTACTCAATCTTGAATATTTACATCCTAATGTTTTGCATTCAGATTTTGATGTGTCTGGTGCATTTAATTTTTTAAAGCAAGATTCTACTTTCTTGAACATAAATCGCAAATTTTCATTGTTTTACAGGCTAAATAGCACTGGTAAGTTGTCACTCAACATTGGGTATTTGAGTGCACGAATAGGCAGTAATCGCACCTTAAAGTCTGCGACAGTTTTGCCTAGTTTTGCTGATTTTGACTATGTTTCTTATGGTCTTGGCTACGATTTTAATAGTGTAGACAATCTTTTTTATCCAAGAAAAGGGCTGTTATTACACGTCGACATTGCGATTGGGAATAAAGTAATTTCTAAAAATGCGATTTTCGATTCAAAATTATACGACCCTATCGCCTTGAAATCAGTCATGATGGTCGGAAATGTGTCGATAGAAAAATTTATTCGTGTGGCAGGAAATAGTGTATTTTTGTTGAAAACTGTCGGCGGTAAAATTGTCAATAAAACTATTTTTTTTAATGATTTATACCGATTAGGTGGCCTTAAATCACTAAGAGGTTTTAATGATAATTATTTTTATGCCTCTGATTTCAATATCAATACTGTTGAATTTAGGCAGTATATTGATGAAACTTCCTATTTATTGCTTTTTGCTGAACAATCGTATTTGTATTATAACTTGGCTGCTGGCAAGCTGCTCGATTATCCAACAGGCCTCGGGGCAGGGGTTAGTTTTACTTCTGGTCCCGGTATTTTTAGTTTTGTGTATTCTGTTGGGAAATCTAAACAACAGCAAATGAGTTTAAATCAATCGAAAATCCATTTCGGTTTTATCAGTAGGTTTTAAAATTGAATTTGTTTAAAACTGTATATATGTTATCTTGCATCATAAATTGACTAATTTTCAATGATTATAGACATCGCATCAATATTGTGTTTTCTTTGGGCTTTTATGATATCGGTATTTGCTATACCTTCTATTACTTATGTCGCTCATTTAAAAAATCTTTTAGATAAACCAAATTTAAGAACTGTTCATAGTTTGCTCACCCCACGTTTAGGAGGTTTAGCCATTTTTGCAGGGATGGTTTCTGCTTTAATGCTCTTTGGTACAATAAATAGTGGCGTACAACATTTGTTAGCCGGCGCTATTATTATTTACTATATTGGTTTAAAAGACGATATCGTTAGTGTTTCTGCTTTTAAAAAGTTTTTTGTGCAGATTTTAGCTGCCGGTATTGTGGTATTTATGGGCGATGTAAGAATTACTTCTTTTCAAGGAATATTAGGGATATATGATTTGCCAATGGGATTAAGCTATGCTTTTTCATTTTTAGTAATTATTGGCTTAACCAATTCTATTAATTTAATTGATGGACTTGATGGTTTAGCTGGTTCTATTATTGTAGTGATTTTGAGTACTTTTGGCTTTTATTTTTACCTCTATGGTGGAGAAAATTTCAAACCTTTTGCTTATGTAGCCTTTAGTTTAGTCGGAGGAATGGTAGGTTTCTTGCGCTATAATTTTTATAGAGCGACTATTTTTATGGGTGATACAGGATCTTTAATTTCAGGTTTTGTGATTGCCGTTTTAACCATTCAGTTTGTTGAAATGAAAGCAATACCAACCGCACCTTCTATTGGAATTGCGATTTTATTTGTGCCGATGTTTGATACTTTGAGGGTTTTTTTATTGCGTATTATCAAGGGCGTTTCTCCTTTTGCACCCGATAAAAATCATATTCACCATATTTTTATTGATTGTGGCATGAGTCAAGTAACCACTGTGGTAACTTTAATTATAATCAATATTGCTACTATCATTTTTGTTTCGGTGCTGAAATCTTATTCCAATCATGTTTTATTAATGATTATTGCTGGGCAATCGTTGGTATTAGTCTTGGTGTTAGAATTTTTGAAAAGAAAAATTATTAAAACTGTTTAAGACCTTGAAAAATATTATTCAATTGTTTGGAAAACTATTTTTTTGCTTGTTATTAGTCACATTTAGTGTGAATTTGTCTTCCGCGGATTCCAATAATAAAGTTTCAATTATCCCTATTGAAGAGTTGAAATCACAATTAATTGTATTTGATAACTATTATAATAGTTATGTTCCTCTAATTGATTACAATACAAAAAAATATAGGAGTGTACATTTGTGGTTAGATTTATTGAAATACAGGGGTAATTATTTAGAGTTTAATGTCAATGCAGGTTTAGCATTATTTGTCAATGGGAAATTTTTTAAAAAATATATGCATACAGGCAAAGAACGTTTATTGATTAAGTCTTTCCAATCTTACTCGAATGGCAATTATGTGTTTTTAAGTTATTATCATCCTGCTTCTCGTTGGCCAAGGAGTATGAAGATTAGTATCGCAAGGCTTATGTATCAAGTAGATTCATCAGAAGAAAGTAAGATTCTACCTTTTTTTAAAAATAAATTTAACGATTTTGTTATCCTAGGCTTATTGCTAGTGCTGTTGTTGATAGCCTTGGCTAAAGTTTTTTTTAGGAAAACATTTTATTCATACTATACTTTTTTAAATTATTTGCGCATGAAAAACGAAACTGTTCAAGAAGACATTTTAGTAATGAATGTGTTGAGTAAGGAAAGTGTAATTTATATTTTATTGAATAGTGTTATTCTCTCTTACTCTTTTATTTTGATGCTTAACTTCTTTCAATTGTCTTTTTCTTTTGCAAATATTTCTACATCAGACTATTGGCTTTGGTTTGGCTTCGGCACTTTGATGTTTATTTTTATTTATTTATTAAAATATATAGGAATATATATCAATGCTTTAATCTATAAATTTAAAAATATTACCAATACACATTTCTTTGCTTTTGTAAGTTACTGGCAAAAGATAGGTTTAATTATGTTTGTGTTTTCAATATTTTTTTGTTCGTCTTTATCAATGTTTACTATAGAAATTTCATCCTATTGGTTTAATTTTTACCTAGTTATCATTATTGTATTGTTGTGTATAAATGTAGCATTTCACATTAGATATATTTTATCTTTTACAAATGTGTATTTATTTTCCTATCTTTGCATTACGGAAGTGTTGCCGATTTTGCTTTTATACAAGCTCTACACTGCTTCTGAATTGATTTTGAAATAATTTAGCTTTTGTCAAGATGAGTGAAATTCTAAGTGAAGATATCATTAAAACCAGGTTATCGAAAGTAACTTCAATACTTGTTTCTCAACCAAAACCAGCAGATGAGAAATCACCTTATTTTGCTTTGGCTCAAAAATATGCGTTAAAAGTTGAATTTAGACCGTTTATTCAAATTGAGGAAGTATCTGCAAAAGATTTTAGAAAACAAAAAGTTGAAATTTTAGCCCATACAGCGGTGATTTTTACTAGCCGAAATGCGGTAGATCATTTTTTTAAAATTTGTGCAGAAAGTCGTATTGAAATGCCTGCCGATTTTAAATATTTTTGTATTTCTGAACAAACCGCTAATTATTTACAAAAATATATTGTGGTGCGTAAACGTAAAATCTTTGTAGGTCAAAAAACTTCCCAAGATTTAATAGAAATTCTAAAAAAACATAAAGCCGAAAAATTTATCTATCCTTGTTCAAATATCAGGAAAGAAGATATTCCGGTTTTTTTAGAAGCAAACGGCTATGATTATTCAGAAGCTGTGATTTATAATACTGTGGCTTCTGATTTATCAGATATCAAAGAGTTAAACTTCGATATTATTGCTTTTTTTAGCCCTTCGGGTATAAATTCTTTATTTGCCAATTTCCCTAATTTTGTGCAAAATAATATTAGAATTGCTGCTTTTGGACCAACAACAGCCCAAGCAGTAAGAGATGCTGGTCTAATTTTAGATATTGAAGCCCCAATGCCTAATATTCCTTCCATGACTGGTGCCTTGGAAGAATACATCAAGAAAGCTAATAAAACAAAGTAATTCTTTGAAATATTCAATTTCGTCTTGGTATCATTAAAATATTATACCTAAATAATTGTTTTTAATAAAGAATAAGTATAATTTTAGCCCACAACTGAATAATGTAGTGTACATGAATCGTTTTGCAAAATTAGTATCTGGTGTCCTTTCTGTTTTTGTGATTAGCTTTGCTAATGCACAGCAAGATGCTCAGTTTAGTCAATATATGTTTAATAACCTCTATACTAATCCAGCTTATGCGGGTTTAGAAGGAAGTCCTAAATTTACAGCAATTCATAGAACACAATGGGCAGGCTACGATGGCGCACCTCAAGGTCAGGTACTTACGGCTTCTCTTCCAATTCCTATTTTATTAGGTGGGGTTGGGTTACAATTAAGTAATGACCAAACAGGCCCATTAAGAAATGTCGATTTTTTACTATCTTATTCATATCATATTTCATTAGCAGGTGGCAAACTAGGTTTAGGTGCACGAACAGGTATTTTTAACCGTTCTTTGAATGGCAATTATGTGGCTACCCATCCTGATGACCCTACGGTATTGGCCATTGATAATAAAAGTTTAAATCAATTAAATCCAGATTTTGCCTTAGGGGTATTTTATAACCATACCAAGTTTTATGTCGGTGCTAGTTTAAACCACGTTATAAAAGAACAGTTGAAAACATTGAAAGCCGAGTTAAGTCGCCACATGACTATTACAGGTGGTTATAATTACCAACTTAGACCTAATGTTTTACTTACCCCAAGCATTATTACTAAATATGATGCAACAGGTGGAAAATGGTCTTCTGATTTAACATTAATGGCGACCTTTAATACCCGTTATTGGGTTGGACTTTCAATGAGACAACAAGATGCACTTGTTCCATTTGTTGGCCTAAGTTTTTTAAAAAATAATGCCATGAAGTTGGGCTTTGCTTATGATTATACGCTAATTAATCAATCTGGTAAAGCGACCTCTTCTTATGAAATTATGTTAAGTTACAGCTTGCCCGCATTTGTACCGCCGGTAAAACCTGTCATTAGAACGCCGAGATACAGATTCTAAATTTATCTATTAGAATAGTATAATTAAATCCAAATATATTATCAATGTTTGCTTTGTAAAAAAAAAGTATTACTTTTGCTTTACATTAGCATGATCACATACTAAAATTACTGTCTATTATGTGCAAACCAATTTTGTCAAGAATACTATTCTTCCTAGCTTTATTAGGAGTAGCTGTTACAATTCAAAGCTGTAGCAAGGGCCCAAGTTCTGAATCTGGGGAATTAGTGGGTGCTCCTAACCGTGAAGGTTGGGTAGTAACTGTGCCTTTCGGTATGGTGGTATGTCCATCAGGAACCTTTCACATGGGACAAGCTGATGAAGACATTACTCATTCAAGAGCTAATGCAAACAAACAAGTAACTATTGGTGGATTCTATATGGATGATACCGAAATCACCAATAACGAATATCGTCAGTTTGTTCAGGCGATGTTAACGGATTCATCTGCTTTAGGTGTTGATGTGATTATGAAAGAATATTATCCAGATACAACTGTTTGGGTAAGAGATTTCTCTCACCACATGGGTGATCCTATGATGGAATATTATTTTGCACATCCTGCATTTGATGACTACCCAGTTGTTGGTGTAGATTGGTTTGCCGCAAAGAAATTTTGTGAATGGAGAACGCATTTCTTAAATGATTACCGTGTAAACCAAGCAAATTTGTTTCCTATGCCAGCTTTCAGATTGCCTTCAGAAGCAGAATGGGAATATGCTGCAAGAGGTGGTCGTGATATGGCAAAATACCCTTGGGGTAACCCATATATCCGTAACTCAAAAGGATGTATGTTAGCTAACTTTAAACCAGGAAGAGGTAACTATTATGATGATGGTTTCATGTATACTTCTCCTGTTGCTTCTTATTTTGCAAATGACTACGGTTTATACGACATGTCTGGAAATGTGGGCGAATGGTGTGAAGATGCTTTTTACCACGCTTCTGTTCCAATTGTATGGGATTTGAACCCAACTTATTTTAATGAATCAGAACCTCGCAAAGTTGTGAGAGGCGGTTCATGGAAAGATGTAGCATTTTACCTGGAAGCAGGTACAAGAACATTTGAATACCAAGACACTACTAAATCGTACATCGGATTCAGATGTGCTATGACGTACCTTGGTCGTTCATCAGGCGCTGAGTTTTAATTCAGTATTAATTGTAAAATCATAGTTTGTTGTTTATTAAATGTTTAACTCCTAAATCCTAGTTGTAAAATGGGTATTCACTATCGCGTTGTTCATCCGCCAAAAGGCGCAATGGAAGTTTTCTATGCAAAAATTGCTCCTATCGTTACTGGTGTTGGTGCATCTATCGTAATCGTTGGTGCATTGTTTAAAATTATGCACTGGCCTGGTGCTTCTGCCATGCTTATTGTTGGTTTAAGTGCTGAAGCTGCTTTGTTCTTATTGTTTGCTTTTGCTCCAGTAGAACATGCACCAGATTGGACTTTAGTTCATCCAGAATTAGGCGATGATCCTCATGGTCATACGCCAGTTAAAAAAGCTGCCCCAGCAAAAGAATCTAATAATCTTGTGGCTAAGCTTGATAACATGCTTGACAATTCTAAATTAGACCAAGATGTATTTAACAGACTTGCTGAAGGAATTAAAAACCTTTCTGCTTCTGCTGGTAAAATGTCTGATTTAAGTGATGCCGCTGCTTCTAGCAATGATTTTGCTAAAAATGTAAAAGTTGCTTCTGCTTCAATTGTTGAAATGAACAAATCATTCTCGACAACTGCTGATGCGATGAATTCAATGGCAAGTGCTTCAACTGGTGCTAAAGAATACCATACACAAGTTCAAGTAATTACAAAAAGCTTAGGTGCTTTGAATGCAGTTTATGAAATGGAACTTCAAGATGCAAACAACCACTTGAAAGCAATGAATAAATTCTATGGTAACTTATCTTCTGCAATGGAAGCTATGTCTGAAGCAAGTAGAGATACACAACAATTTAAAGTTGAGCTTTCTAAATTAACATCTAACTTAACTAGCTTAAACAATGTTTACGGTAGTATGTTATCTGCTATGAAAGGTAACTAATTGATCGACTTTAAATATTTGTTTAACTTATAAAGTGATATAAAGATATGGCAGGTGGTAAAGAAACCCCACGTCAGAAACTGATTGGCTTAATGTACCTAGTATTGTTGGCGTTACTTGCATTGCAAGTTTCCTCTTCAATCATGGAGAAGTTCAAGTTTCTGGATGATAGTTTACAAGCAGCCAATGGTGCTGCTGAAGAGAAAAATACTAATGTTGAGAAAGCTATCGAAAAAGCGGTAGAAAAAGACGGAGGTAAAGATAAGTATGTCGTTGATTTAGCGAAAGAAGTTCGTGATGAAGGCGAAAAAATCAAAACACATATTGATAAACTTCGTGAAGATTTAATCTCAACTACAGGTGGTTATACTGAAGGTCACGGTGGTAGTAAAATGTGGGCTGGTGCTAAGGCAGAAACAGAAGTAGAAATCATGATGATTGGTGCGGAAGGTTCTAAGTCTGGTAAGGGTTATGTATTGCAAAAAGAAATAAATGCTTATTCTGCTAGATTGAATGAGATTTTTGCAAGAGTTCCTTCTAAAGTGATGCCATCTAAACCTAAGTTTGATAAAATCGCGAAGGATCCTAAAGAAGATCCTCGTATCACAGAACATGAAGCAAAAGAAAAAGACTTTGCTCAAATGAACTTTGGTCAAACGCCAATGTGTGCTGCGATGGCGGTTCTTTCAAACATTGAAGCGGAGGTGATGAATCAAGAGACTGTTGCGTTGGCTAACTTACAACAATTAGTAGGGGCTACCAATATTCAATTTGACCAAATTTCTGCTCAATACAGTGCTGAATCAAAAGTTGTAGCAAATGGTACCAAATATAAAGCGGTATTGTTCCTTTCTGCCACTTCTTCTGCTGTAACACCAACTATGAAATTAAATGGTTCTACCATTAAAGTAGCAAAAGGTTATGGTGAAGTTGAAATTATGGCGAGAGCTACTAATTTCGATAAGGATGGTTTAAGTAAACAAACTTGGTCTGGTTCGATTACCATCAATAACAAAGGAACTGATACAACATTTACTGTGAAAGGTGAATATACTGTTTCAAGACCTGTTATTCAGGTACAAGCAGGTTCTATTTCTGCATTGTACGAAGGTTGTCCAAATACTTTATCTATTCAAGTACCTGCTTTAGGGGCTACGTATGCGCCTTCTTTTGCAGCTGAAAATGGTTCTGTTCAATCAGGCATTGATGCTAACGATAAAGGTAAAGTTGCGGTAACACCAAACGATGGTACTGCTAAAAAATCTAAAGTTAAAATTAAAGTATCAAGTGGTGGTAACTACATTGGTGATGCTCAGTTTGAAGTACGTAAAGTGCCTCTTCCTGTAATTAAAATCAAAATTAACGGTGTTCTTTTTGATGGTAAAACGCCAATTAAAGCTTCTGCATCAAATGTATCTTTAGTTTTCGAAGCTGATGAAACATTCAAAACCACTGTTGGTGCTGCTGAAGCGTCATTTAAACCTGAAGATTGGGTAATCATGGTTGCTAAAGGTAAAAGAGCAGTGTTACAAAATTCTGTAGGTGCGGCTTCTACTTTTATGGTAGCTGATCCAAGTAGAGGTGATAGAATAGTATTAGAGATCAAGAAAATCAAAAGAGCTGGAAAGAAAACTATTGAGATGACTGCTAATAATATCTTCATTGTTCCTATTGATTCTGGTAAATAATATAAAATAATTATGCTAAAGTATATACTTTCTTCATGCATTATTGCTTCATCTTCGCTTGTAATAGCGCAAGAAAGCGGATATAATCCTTACTCTGTTAGACCTGTTCATGAATCTGATGTCATGTACAAAAAAACAATTGTAAGAGCTGTAGATTTAAGGGAAAAGCAAAATTTGCCGATGTTCTCTACGAATAAAGAGATTACTAAAATCATCATTGATGCGGTAAAAAAAGGTGAATTAAAACCTTATACTTCAGATTCATTGGATCAAGGAAGGTCTTATACGAAAGAAGAGTTTCAGAAAAAAATCACTATGGCAGTAGCCGGTGATGAAGATGCTGAACCTGCTCCTGAAGGGGAAACTGCACCAGCAGATGCTGCGTCAGGTGCCTTAGAATACCTTCCTAAACAGCTATATCAAATGCAAATGAAGGAGGATTATATTTTTGACAAACAACGTTCTCGTGCTTATTTTGATATTCAATGTATCACGATGATGATTCCTTCAGAATTTAATCCAAAAGGTATCGAAGAGCCTATCGGAACTTTTAAATTTAAAGACTTAGTTGAAGTATTTAAAAAAGATCCTAGAGCGATTTGGTTTAATCCTAACAATGATTCTGAGCACAGAAGTCTAGTTGATGCTTTCGATTTACGTATATTTAGTTCTTATATCATCAAGGTGTCAAATCCTAGAGATGAGTATTTGGTAGATATTTACAGTGAAAGTCAAAAACAAGGTATTATGGCTTCTTATTGGAAGGCTAGTGACCTCATGGAATATGAACATAACTTATGGGAATTTTAATTCTCATATCTATTACAAACAAAAAAGGAGGCTTATGCCTCCTTTTTTGTTTGTAATAGATATGTTTTAATGGTATTTAATTTTTGTTTTCCTATCAAGGCTATTACCTCTCCTTCATTCGCTTGCATCAATTTTTGAATGGTTTTATATTTACTTTGTATTTTTTGTTTGGTTTCTTTTCCAATGCCTTTTATTTCATCAAGCATTGAGTTTTTATGTTCTACTTGTTTACTTCTTAGGTTTCGATGAAATGTTATTCCAAATCGATGAGATTCGTTTCTGATTTGTTGTAGTAATTTTAGTGCTTCTGATTTTTTGTTAAACATAATAGGGTATTCATCCCCTGGTACAAATATTTCTTCTAACCTTTTGGCAATACTAATCAGCGGAATTTTTCCATACAAATCAAGGGCTTGTAAGGCTTCCATTGCTTTGCCGAGTTGTCCTTTGCCACCATCTATGATAATGAGATTGGGTAGTGCCAAACCTTCTTCTTTTACTCTTTTATAACGTCTAATCACTACTTCATACATAGAATCATAGTCATTGGGTCCTATAACCGTTTTGATATGGTAATGTCTATATTCTTTTTTTGCCGGTTTCCCATCTTTAAAACAGACCATGGCTGCAACGGGGTTAGTGCCTTGTATATTAGAGTTGTCAAAGCATTCCATGTGTGTAGGCAACGCTTTTAGATTCAATGTTTTTTGTAATTCTACTAATCCAAGGTTTTCCTTTTTGTTGTCTTCGAAATATATTGCCCTCGCTTTAATGTATTCAAATATGTTTTTAATAGATAAATCAATAAGTTTTTTCTTATCGCCTATTTTAGGGACATAACAACTGATGAGTTCAGTTTTAAAGGTGATTGGGATATTGGTGATGATTTCATGTGGTTCTTCGAAATCTATATGGGCTAAAATAGCATGTTCAAGTACTTCTTCATCCGTTTCTTCCAACATTTTTGTTGCCAAGTATGTTTGTGTTTCAATCACTTGGCCATTGTTTATTTTAAGATAATTTACATACGTTTTTTTGTCATAACTATGTACGGTCATTACCTTTAAATTTTTAATGCTGGTACTTACAATTAATGATTTTGCTTGGTAATTTTGAAGTATCTCTATTTTGTTTTTGATGTCTTGTGCTTTTTCAAATTGCAAAATGGAGGCAAATTGATTCATTTGAATAGTTAAGTAGTCTATGGCTACTTTGTTATTGCCATTTAGAATGTTTTTTATGCTATTGATTTCAGTTAAATAGGCCTCTTCTGTTTGAAGATTTTCGCAAGGTGCTTTACAATTACCAATATGGTATTCTAAGCATACTTTGTATTTACCTGCTTCGATGTTGTGTTGACTTAAGTTTAAATCACAATTTCTAATGGTAAATAGTTTTTGAAATAATTCTAATAAGGTTCTTACCGTTTTTCCTGAAGTATATGGTCCAAAATATGTGCCTGTTTTTTTTTCTGATTTTCTTGTAGTATATACCCTTGGAAATCGTTCATTGGATATACACAAGTAAGGATAGGTTTTGTCGTCTTTTAAAAGAATGTTGTATTTTGGTTGAAAGTTTTTAATGAGATTGTTTTCTAATAGTAGTGCATCTAATTCACTGTCAACTACTGTAAACTCAATTTTGGAGATTTGTGATACTAATTTTTGTGTCTTGTAATTGTGATTGTTTTTTTCTAAAAAATAATTGCTCACCCTTTTTTTGATATTTTTTGCTTTACCAATGTAAATGATTTCATTGGCTTCATTATAGTATTTATAAATACCTGGGTTTTCGGGTAATGTTTTAATGGTTTGTTTAAGTACTTCGCGGTTTTCCATTCGTATTGTTATTTAACCATTATTTCCATTACTTATTCATCAAGATTTGGTTTGTTCGGGCTTTGATAAGAATTTGAAATAGTGCTGTCATTTTTAGCCCCTTGTTTGTATTTTGTACAATTTATTTCTACCGTTAATGGTTTACTTGGTTTTGAAAATGGCATTTTTTTGACGCCTGTTTTGGGGTCATTAAATGTTTTTTCATAGAACATCCCAACAATAGGTAATGCTAATTTTGAACCTTGGCCATAGGTATAACTTGTGAAATGTATGCATCTGTCATCACCGCCTACCCACGCTCCAGCCACTAAATTTTCATTGACCCCCATAAACCAGCCATCTGAATAATTTGAAGTGGTGCCCGTTTTTCCTCCTACTTCATTGCCTCCATCAAATATGTGGTATCTTCTTAAGCCTAATGCACTACCTCCTTTTTCTTCAGAACTACCTTTTAGCATATTTACCATTAAATAGGCTGTTTCTTCATTTAAAGATTCTGTTGTTTTAGGGATAAATTCTTGAATGATATTGCCATTTTTATCTTCTATTCTGGTAATAAAAAATGGTTCTGTATGTATGCCATGGTTTACAAATGTGCTATAGGCGCCTACCAATTCATAAATAGATAAATCACTTGATCCTAAACACAAGGATGGTACCGCTTCAA
>JBIKPL010000180.1:0-6125 GCA_044357485.1 Cytophagales bacterium | reverse complement strand
CGAAAAACTAGGAGAACTTGGAATTATTTTCTGTTCGATGAGTGAAGCAGTGCATGAACATCCTGAATTGATAAAAAAATATTTAGGATCTGTAGTACCAGCCACCGATAATTATTATGCAGCATTAAACTCTGCCGTATTTTCTGATGGTTCGTTTTGTTATATTCCTAAAGGAGTACGCAGCCCCATGGAATTATCTACCTACTTTAGAATCAATGCCGCCAATACAGGTCAGTTTGAAAGAACCCTGATTGTTGCAGAAGAAGGAAGTTATGTGAGTTACCTTGAAGGTTGTACGGCCCCAATGCGCGATGAAAACCAATTGCATGCCGCAGTAGTAGAAATTGTATCCGAAGCCAAAGCTGAAGTAAAATATTCAACCGTACAAAACTGGTATCCTGGAGATAAAAATGGCAAAGGAGGAATCTATAATTTTGTAACCAAAAGAGGCATTTGCGCAGGAGATTCTGCCAAAATATCTTGGACGCAAGTAGAAACTGGCTCTGCCATAACCTGGAAATACCCAAGTGTTATTCTTAAAGGAGACAATTCTATTGGTGAATTTTATTCCGTGGCGGTAACCAACAACATGCAACAAGCCGATACCGGCACCAAAATGATCCACTTGGGCAACAATACCAAAAGCAGGATTGTTTCTAAAGGCATCTCTTGTGGCCGTAGCCATAACTCGTACAGAGGTTTGGTGAAAGTGGCTAAAAAAGCTAAAAATGCACGAAACTTCTCCCAATGCGACTCCTTATTAATGGGTGACCAATGCGGAGCACATACCTTCCCTTATATTGAGGTAGGCAACTCTTCTGCTCAAATTGAACATGAAGCGACCACTTCTAAAATTGGGGAAGATCAAATATTTTATTGCAACCAAAGAGGTATTGATACAGAAACAGCCGTTGCTTTAATTGTAAATGGCTATTGTAAAGAGGTACTAAACAAATTGCCAATGGAATTTGCTGTAGAAGCACAAAAACTATTGGCTATAAGTTTGGAAGGAAGCGTGGGATAAATATGAAGTGTTGAATTGTAAGTGTTGAGTGTTTAGTAACTCCGCTTTATAATATTTAACACATCGAAAATACATACTAAAAAATTAACTTATTGTTTTGATGTACTAAAAACTCAAAACTAAACACTCAAAACCAAAAACCGTGTTATCAATCAAGAATTTACAAGCCAGTATTGGCGATAAAGAAATATTAAAAGGTTTAAATTTAGACATTAAACCAGGAGAAGTGCATGCCATCATGGGACCAAATGGCGCTGGTAAAAGCACTCTTTCTTCCGTATTGGCTGGCCGTAGCGATTACGAAGTAACCAACGGAGAAGTAACATTTTTAGGCAAAGATTTATTAGAAATGTCTCCAGAAGAAAGGGCAAGAGAGGGCATATTTTTAGCGTTTCAATATCCTATTGAAATCCCTGGGGTGAGCACGACCAATTTTCTAAAATCAGCCATCAATGAAATTAGAAAACACCGAGGACAAGACAATTTAGATGCAGTTTCTTTCTTGAAAATGATGAAAGAAAAAATGAAAACCGTTGAAATTGACCAAAGCCTTTTAAGCAGGTCATTGAACGAAGGATTTTCAGGTGGAGAGAAAAAACGCAATGAAGTATTTCAAATGGCCATGCTTGAGCCTAAGTTGGCAATTCTTGATGAAACAGATTCGGGACTCGACATCGATGCCTTAAGAATTGTTGCCAATGGCGTCAATGCATTGAGAGGAAAAGACAATTCATTCATTGTCATTACCCATTACCAAAGGTTATTAGATTACATCGTTCCTGACTTTGTGCATGTGTTGTATAATGGTAAAATAGTAAAATCTGGCACAAAAGAATTGGCCTTAGAATTAGAAGAAAAAGGTTACGACTGGATAAAAGAAGAAAACAAAGAAGTAGTGTAGTACTTATTGCAACAGTTTACCATAAACTGAAAACCAATAACCTTCACACTTAACTGACTAACCATGAGCAATAGCGCTACCTTTATAGAAAACTTAAAAGCTGAATTTCAATCTACTGACCCATCAACTTTAAGTAGTATTAAACAATCTGCTTGGAATTCATTTGAGACCTTAGGATTCCCGACGGTAAAAAATGAAGAGTTTAAATACACGAACTTTATTCCGGCTACAAAAACCAATTTTTCTTTACAAGTCAAAAGCAATATTACAGCAGAAGATTTAAAAAGCATTGAAATCATTGCTGAAACATCTAATGTATTGGTATTTGTCAATGGTGCTTTCCATAAATCGCTTTCAAGTATCGTTACCCCTAATTCAGATGCAATAATTTGCACCTTGGCAGAAGCGTACAACAACCCTACTGAAAAAGCCAATATAGACGAACACTTAGCAAAATATACCAACAATACTGCCGATGGCTTTACGGCTTTAAGTACCGCTACAGCCAATGACGGTGTTTATATTCGTGTACCTGCCAATAAAATAGTTAAAACACCGATTGTACTTTATTTTATTGCTGACACCCGAACTGATGACATTTTTGCACAAGCAAGAAACCTATTTTTATTTGATCAAAATAGCCAGGCAACAGTGGTAGAAAGCTTTCATACCCTAGGTAAAAAAGCCAGTTTCAACAATGTTGTATCAGAAATTTCGATAGCCAGTGATGCAATCGTTGATTATTACAAAGTCCAAAATGAAAGCGAAAAAGCTTACCATGTAGGGACCACCCAAGTGCATCAAAAAGGGAAAAGTGTATTCAATGCCGTAACCATTACTTTAAACGGCGCTATCGTTAGAAATAACTTAAATGCTGTGCTTGATGGAGAATATATAGAATCAAATTTGTTTGGTTTATTTGTCCCTTCAGGCACCACACATATCGACAACCATACCATCGTTGACCATGCCAAGCCTAATTGTAATAGCAAAGAGCTTTACAAAGGTGTTTTAGACGGAAAATCTACTGGCGTTTTCAACGGTAAAATATTTGTTAGAAAAGACGCGCAAAAAACCAATGCTTTTCAATCAAATAAAAGTATTTTATTGTCTGATGAAGCCACCATCAACACCAAACCTCAACTTGAAATTTGGGCCGATGATGTAAAATGTTCACATGGTGCTACTTCTGGTCAACTTGATCCCGAATCTTTGTTTTACTTACGTTCAAGAGGTTTGAGTGAAAGATCAGCCAAAGCCTTATTGGTGTATGCTTTTGCTTCTGATGTAATTTCAAATATTAAAATTGAGTCGTTGAAAGCAAATTTAGAACAAAAAATAGCAGAAAAATTAGCAGTTCAATAGTGTTGAATGTTGCGTTTTTAGTAGCTTCGTTTTAAAGTAAGTCTCAGGATTAAAACCCAAACTGTAAACTGATAACAGACAACTGTAAACTGACACCTATAAACTTAAACTAAAATGTTCGAGCCAGATAAAATTCAAAAAATAAGGGAAGACTTCCCTATTTTGCTTGAAAAAGTAAATGGTAAGTCATTGGTGTATTTTGACAATGCCGCCACTACCCAAAAACCCAAACAAGTGGTTGCAGCATTGACTGATTACTATTATAGTTCAAATGCCAATATCCACAGAGGTATTCATAGTTTAGCAGAAAAAGCCACCGCTGCTTACGAATCCACTCGACAAACAGTACAACAGTTTCTGAATGCCGCGCATGAAGAAGAAATCATATTTACCAGAGGTGTTACAGAAGGGATCAATTTAGTAGCCCATAGTTTTGGAAAAGCATTTATCCAAGAAGGGGATGAAATCATTATTTCAACCATGGAACATCATTCTAATATTGTTCCTTGGCAAATGCTTTGCGAAGAAAAAGGAGCAATCTTAAAAGTAATTCCAATCACAGATGCTGGAGAAATTATCTTCGAAGAATACCTAAAATTATTAAGCCCTAAAACAAAATTAGTAGCCGTTGTGCATGCCTCTAATGCATTAGGAACGATAAATCCTGTAAATGCCATTATTGAAAAAGCACATGAAGTAGGGGCAAAAGTTTTGATTGATGGGGCACAATCGGCTTCACACCTAGAGATAGATGTGCAAGCGATGGATTGTGATTTTTTTGTATTGTCTGCCCATAAATTATATGGACCTACAGGGGTTGGCATATTGTATGGCAAAAAGTCATTATTGGAAGCCATGCCTCCTTACCATGGTGGAGGAGAAATGATAAAAGAAGTGACGTTTGAAAAAACAACCTACAACGAATTGCCATATAAATTTGAGGCAGGTACACCGAATATCGCCGATGTAATTGCCTTTAAAGCAGCCATAGAATACATAAACCAGCTTGGCAAAAAAGCTATTGCAGCATACGAACATGAGTTATTGAGTTATGCAACAGCACAATTGTTAACCATAGATGGGTTAAAAATCATTGGCACAGCGCAACATAAAGTATCGGTGGCTTCTTTTATTATTGAAGGAATCCATCACCAAGACCTAGCCATTATCCTTGACCAACAAGGTGTTGCCATCCGAACAGGACACCATTGCACACAACCACTGATGAACAGATTGGGCATCTTGGGAACTTCTAGGGCTTCTTTTTCCTTCTACAATACCAAGGCTGAAATTGATGCAATGATGGTGGCCTTAACTAAAGCAGTAAAAATGTTGAGATAAGGTTTTTTATCCTCAAATCTCCTCATTAAAACCAACATACATCGCATGACTATTGAAGAAATACAGCAACAAATTATTGAAGAAATGGATTTGTTTGATGACTGGACAGACAAATACGAATACATTATAGAGTTAGGCAAAAGCTTAAAAACCATTGCGGAAGACAAAAAAATTGACAGCAATAAAATCAAAGGTTGTCAATCAAATGTTTGGCTTGATGCAAGCTTTGAAGATGGTAAGGTTCAATTCACTGCCGACAGTGATGCCCTCATTGTAAAAGGATTGGTAAGTTTGGTGCTTAAAGTTTTTTCAAACCAAACACCGCAACACATCATCCATGCCAACTTGGATTTTATTGAAAAAACTGGTTTAAGTCAACATTTGGCACAAACACGCTCTAATGGTTTATTGTCTATGGTGAAACAAATTAAGTTTTATGCCATGGCATATTCTGTACAAGGTACTAAGTCTTAAGTACAAGGATTAAAAATTGTACCTTGTACCTTGTACATTGTACCTAATACTAAAAACATGACTGACCAAGAATTAAAAGAAAAAGCAGTAGAAGCAATCAAAACCGTATTTGATCCGGAAATTCCGGTTGATGTATACGAGCTAGGATTAATTTACGAAATCAATATATTTCCGGTAAACAATATCTATGTTAGAATGACCCTAACCTCCCCTTCTTGTCCATCTGCACAACAAATTCCAGAAGAAGTGGAAGCGGCTGTCAGAACCATTGAAGGGGTGAATGAAGTTACCGTTGAACTCACCTTTGACCCTCCTTATCAACAAGATATGATGAGTGAAGTAGCCAAGTTGGAACTTGGGTTTATGTAAATTTTAGTTATAAGTGTTGAGTTGTGAGTGTTGAGTTACACAAATCAACTACAACCCAAAACTAATAAATACCCAAGCGAAATTATTAATCACTAAAAACTCAACACTAAAAACCATAAAGATGTATCCATTAGAACTCGTATTACCCATGAAACAAGAGCTGACTTCTGTTGGCTACGAAGATGTTACAACTGCGGAAAGAGCAGCAGAATTGATTAATGCAGAAGGCACAACATTAGTGGTAATTAACTCTGTATGCGGCTGTGCGGCAAGAAATGCAAGACCGGCAGCACAAATGGCAGCCAAAACAACAGGGGCTAAACCAAGTACCATCGCAACAGTATTTGCCGGGGTGGATAGTGCCGCTGTGGCAAAAGTGAGAGAATTGTCTTTACCATACCCTCCTTCTTCTCCTTCAATTGCTTTGTTTAAAAACGGAGAATTGGTACATTTCATTGAAAGACACCATATTGAAGGTCGTAGCGCCGAAATGATAGCCGACAACCTGATCTCAGCGTTTGACGAATATTGTAATTAAGAATTAGGTACAAGGTCTTAGGTACAAGGTCTTAGGTACAAGGTCTTAGGTACAAGGTCTTAGGTACAAGGTCTTAGGTACAAGGTCTTAGGTACAAGGTCTTAGGTACAAGG
>JBIKPL010000324.1:0-3835 GCA_044357485.1 Cytophagales bacterium | reverse complement strand
AAATTGTTTGCACCTGTTGAGGTATACGTAAAGCTACTGTTTAAACTTAAAGGGTAATTTAACAATGTCAAATTGGCTCCAGAGACATTATCAATCGTAGTGCCTGATCCAATAGTGAAAGTGCCTGCAGTGGTACCTAAGCATTGGGGTGCCCCTAAATTTAAAGTGCCCACATTCAAATTTACTCCTCCAGTAAAAGTGTTCGTATTAGATAATTTAAGAGAGCCTGCCCCATCTTTTGTTAGCGCCCCGCTACCACTAATTATTCCCGTTAAATTTGCTGTTCCTGCACTGGTAACTGTAAGTAAAAAGCCTCCATTGGTAATGGTGCCACTTATCGTTAATGTGCCTCCAGAAGTGGTGGTAATGGTTGGTGCTGCGGCACTAAAAGTGATATTTATACTAATCGTCATCGTATTACTGGCATTGCTCGCTGTGAGGGCTGTTGCTCCACCTGAAAGCCCAAGATCATTTCCAGCCAAGGTATAAGCACTAGCGCCTGCCCCAAAAGTGATGGATTTAAAAACCGTATTGGCCGCAATATCATTGGAAGTAGAAACATTGGCTGCTCCCGAAGGGAAAACCAAGTCATCACCTGTGGTAGGTACTGCATTTAAATCCCAGTTGGCTGCGGTATTCCAAAGGTTACTTGCACTGCCATCCCAAGTATAGGTGGCGGCATAGGTGTTGTGTGTTATTAAACAAATCAAAATAACTTTTAAAATAGGTGATAAAAGAAATTTGATTTTTTTGAAGAATAAAAACATAAACTTGAATTTAGGTGAGAATATTTATGATGAAATAGGGTATAAATAGGTAATTTGATTAATTTTCCTTATTATAAGTTGCATAAAAACCTAATTATTTTCTAAATTAATTTTTTTTTTTGAAAAAATAAAATTTATGGTCCCATGTTTTAGCAGACTATTGGTTGAATTTTAAATAATTTGCCTTTAATTTTAACCTCTTCTTCGGGGGATTTTTGGGGAGGAATTGAAAGGTGTTTTTATTTTTAGCGTAATGAAAAGGAATATCTAGGCTTGTCTATTTATCACTCAATGAGACCACGATTGATTTAAATAAACCAACGGTTTTAGGGTGCTTTATCATTGGTGATTTTAATAAATGCTAACCTGAATTTTTCTCCTATTGTTTTTATAGGTATAGGTTATCAATTTGTTTCTAGGGTTATGGATAATGTAGGATAATTGTCATTCCTCATTAGTGATTGCCAAGCTAATTTTAACCGAAATTTATAATATTCGCCTAAAATAAACTGTTATTAAACAGCTTGTGTAAATAGAAATTTTACCTAAATTCGTGCCTTAAGATGAGCTTTTTATATCCTACATTTCTCTTTGCTTTATTAGCGGTAATGGTACCGGTAATCATACATTTATTTGATTTTCAAAAACCCAAAAAACTCATGTTTACCAACGTGAGGCTTTTACAACAACTACAACAATCGACCAATAAGGGTTTTAAAATCAAGCATTTATTGGTGTTGGCTGCAAGGATGTTGTTTATCTCTTTTTTGGTATTGGCATTTGCGCAACCATTTATTCCCGCAAATACGAATACCGCAATCAAAGGCAAGCAATCGGTAAGTATATATGTCGATAATTCTTTGAGTATGCAACAAATGAAGGCAGGGAAAAAAGCACTCGATATCGCTTTGTCTGAGGCCGCAGCAATTGCGGGGATGTATCCCATTCAAACAAGCTTTCAATACTTAGACAATAATTTTGAAGCGAAAGACCAATATTGGGTCAATAAAGAACAACTTAAAGATAGGCTTACCGAAACGAGCTATTCTCCTATTATAAGAGATTTACATGCCGTATTCAATCGTCAAAAAAATGCCTTGCTCTCACTCAATCAAAATACCAAAAACAATGTTTTTATATTGTCTGATTTTCAAAAAACTACCATAGGTGATTTAACCAAGTTAAAAGTCGATACCAATACAACCATCAATTTGATTCCTATACAAAATGAAAATGCAGATAATGTATATGTAGATACTTTGTGGCTTCAAAATCCATTTATTAAACCTAAAGAACTTAATCATCTTATTGTAAAAGTTAAAAATACAAGTACGGTCAATGATCAAAAACTTGCGTTGAAACTGATGATAGAAGGGGTACAAGTAAGTTCAAATAGCGTTACTGTCGCACCCGTATCTACCCAGAAAGTTGATTTTTCTTTTATGATCAATGACATTGGTTTTAAAAAATGCAGTATTACTTTCGACGACAGTCCGGTTACATTTGACAATACTTATTATTTTGCGTTAGAAGCGGCAAAGCCAATTAAAGTAATGACTATTGGTGAAAATAAAGCTAATTATTTATCCAAAGTATATGCCAGTGAAAACTTTTTTGAACTTGAAAGCAATGTCAATAATGGCTTAAATTATAGTGCTTTAAGTGCTAGTAATTTAATTGCTTTACAAGAATATGATTTGCTTGATGCCTCTGTTTTAACTCAAATTAAACAACAGGTACTGAATGGCGCCTCGGTTGTATTGTTTCCGTCGGCTTCTATTACTGCTGAAAAAGCAAATCAATGCTTGCGAATATTCAATGTTGCCACAACGTCCGTCATCGCTAAGGAAGGTATGCTGTCCGTGGAAAGTCCCGATGTGCATCAGCCATTTTTTCAAAATATTTTTGAGCAATTCAGCGGTCATGAAAATATGCCTACAGCTCAACCACTTTATACCATTCAATCAAAAGCTTTATTGAAATTTAAGTCTGGGAAAACTTTTTTAAGTGAGCTGTCGCTAGGAAAAGGAAAGGTTTATGTATGTGCCTCGAGCTTACAAGCTACCAATAGTAATTTGGCGAGTCATGCCTTATTTGTACCCATAATGTATAAAATGGCTATTTTAAGTGCTCAATCACAGGGTGCCTTGGCTTATACTTTTAATGATAAAAATATTGCCTTGAAAATGGAGACAGCACAACAAGAGGTGCCTGTAAAATTAATTCAAGACCAGTTAGAGATTGTTCCTGCGCATCAATGGGTAGACGGCAAACTCAATTTGCAATTGCCTAAACTAGAGATGAAACCAGGGTTTTACCAATTAAAACAAGGGAATAAGGTACTGAGTGTGTTGGCATTTAATTATGGGAAACAAGAAAGTACACTATCGTTTTATAGTGCAGAAGCCCTTAAAAAAATAGTCAGCAATCAAGCTTCTATCAAAGTTTTTGACTTACAAGAAGGTGGAGAGGCTGCTGAAGCCATTAAAATAGATAGTTTAGGTTTAAACTTGTGGAAATATTGCCTAGCTTTGAGTCTACTGTTTTTATTAATCGAAATTGTATTGATTCAGGGAATAAACAGGCAATTTTTCCATCAATTAATCTTTTGGAAATAGGATTTGCTGTTTGAATTTCGGATGGCTTATGCTTTGAATAAGATATAAAATTTAAAAATATGAGTATACTAATTAAATCTGTAGAAATTCTTGATCTTAATTCACCTTTCCATGGCGCAATTAAAAATGTACTCATTAAAAATGGAATAATTGAAGCTATTTCAGATGAAATTTTGGAAGCAGAGGAGCTTATTGAAGGCAAAGGAATGGTGTTGTCGGTAGGCTTTATGGATATGAGAGCCTCTTTTCGTGACCCAGGATTTGAATTCAAAGAAGATATTGCAACGGGCTCATTGGGTGCTGCTTATGGCGGTTTTACTGAAGTGGCTTTATTGCCGAATACCCAACCTCAGGTACAAAACAAGGATATAATTGCGTACTTAAAAATGCGTAGTGCAGATCATTTGGTTCAAATTTATCCAATGGCCAATTTAACCATCGATGCCAAAG